>JAITBL010000155.1 GCA_031283575.1 Treponema sp.
AGTATCTCGCGGGGGAATATCCTGCGGTTTCGGCCTATACTGATAAAGAGCCGTACCGATTGATCTTCCGGCAGATAGCGCGGGCCTTCATCACGCTCGCCGCGTTCAGATCCCGTTTCGCGATCATTCCGTCCGGTCCGTTCGCCGCGATCACCGCGATCGTTGTATTCACCGCGATCGCCTGATGGGCGTTGCTCCTTCTTTTCGAAACGGCCCCTGCGGGATTTGTCGCGGCCGGTAAAGCCCTCTTCGGCCAAAAACAGGAGGTACGCGGCCATGTACGAACGCCGGAAAAAAGAAACCTCCTTCCGGAAAAGGGAGCGGTAGCGGTTCAGGAGCGCCGGATCCGCTTTGGTCTGGATCTCATCGAGCAGTTGATGTATGCGTTTTCGAACGCTTTCTTCATTCATGGAAACATTAGACACGATTTAAGCGGTTTACTCAAGACGCTTTTACGCGCTATACTTGTTGACGGAAACCGTACAGACGGCGCCAGGGCAGGCATGGTAACATTACCTTGAACGAAATGATGAATGACACAACGGCGGTAAACAAAACACAGAGTCATCTCCTTCCTCTTGAGGGGCTTTTAAATGTACGGGATCTGGGCGGCTATGCCGTTACCGGCAGGGACGGGGTGCAAAAGCGTATCCGGACGGGCAATATCTACCGCGGAACGGAACTGAGCCGCCTTTCCGTGAATGACCGCGCCGTACTTGAAGAGCGGCGTATCAGGACCATTGTTGACTTCCGTTCAGAAGAAGAAAAGTACGCCGCTCCCAACGACATTCTTGCGACGGTACGGCAGGTGCTGGAACTTCCCATCGACGCGGGAAATCTTATGGGCACGCTTTATTCCGCTTCGGGCGGCTGGGTCTATTCCTCCGAGCCTGATGGCGCGATGGAAGAAATGATCCGCCTCTATACGGCGCTTCCTGTTGAAGCCATCGGGCCCTACCGCGAACTTTTCGCCCTGCTTTCCGAACCGGCCAACACTCCCCTGCTCTTTCACTGTTCCGCCGGAAAGGATCGTACCGGCCTTGCCTCGGCCTTGATCCTTTACGCGCTGGGGGCGTCCATGGATACGATTCTGGCCGATTACCTCGCGTCGACCGAATACCTGCGTAAGCGCTGGTTGCCTTACCTTACGGACAAACCCTACATGATTCCCTACATGACGGTGAGCGAAACGTATCTGCAAACGGCCTTTGCGCGCATTGGGGATTACGGCGGGCTTGACCGCTATCTGGCGGAGGAGCTGGGCGCCGGCGTTGAGCACTTGCGGGATCTTTACACATCGTAATATACTCATATTTATGATAAAAGGTATCGCTACATTTATTGCCGCGTTGAACGGTAATCTGAAACGGAGCCAGATAGCCGCGGGTTTTGCCTGGGGAGTGCTCTTTGGCCTTATTCCGGCCGGAAACTTTTTCTGGATTTTGTTTTTCATTATTTCCTTCTGTTTCCGCCACCATCAGGGGAGCAAGATACTGGTCATGGCTGTCGTTAAACTGCTCCTGCTGGTTTTGCTGCCCCTTACCGACGCCTTGGGCTGGGAATTGCTGCACATCGAAAGCCTCGCGCCCGCCTACACAACGTTGTACAATATGCCCTTTGTGCCCTTCACAAAATTTAACAATACGCTGGTGGCCGGCGGGATTGCCGCCGGCGTGGTCCTTTGGCTGCCGGTGTACTTTTTGGTGCGCGGCCTGATCCCCGCGTATCGAAAAACCCTGGCGCCCAAAATTCGCAACAGCCGTCTGGTAAAGAGCTTCTACAAGGTTCCGCTCATCACCAAAATCGCCGGCGCCGTGCAGACCGTGCAGGAAAAGGCGGCAAGCTTTAGCGCTTAGGCGGCAAAACGGCGCAGCTTTTTAAGCAGGAGAAACCAATGGCAAAAAAAGTTCCGGGACTTTTTACAAAGTCCCTCATCGAAAAACGTTTTAAATCGCGGCTCCTCAAATTTATCGAACAGCCCGATGACAGGGAATTTCTGACATCCTGCTATACGGTGAACGAAGGCGTTTATACGATCAGGGATGATCTTGACGACAAGACGATCAAAAAACTCAAGGTACTGGCAAAGGCAATCAAGATCAACCGCAAGGGACCGGCCAAACTGCTGCCAATCATGGCGCTCGCCGTCATCATTGCCGGCGGGATTTTCTTTTTTACGGTGATGCTCGATCCGCTGTTGTCGCGCTTCCTCAGGCAGGGGCTGGAAGAAGTGTTCGAGGCCCGCTGCGATGTCCGGGGCTTCCATCTGGGATTGCTCCGCTTCCGCATCGGCATTGCGTCGCTGACCGTGGCTGACCGCGACGAACCGATGAGGAATCTCTTTGAAACGGGACGGCTCGAAATTCGTCTAAGGCCCCAGGCGGTGCTGAGGGGCAAGGTTTATATCGAAGAACTCCGCGCCGACGGTCTTGAGTTCGGCACGCCGCGTACGGTATCGGGGGCGCTTCCCCGTTTCGCGGCGCGTATCGCGGCCAGAAAAGCGGCGCCGCCCGCGCCGCCCCTCGTCGATCTTGCCAAGTTCGACGCGATGGGGCTGCTCAACGCGGAGTACGACAAGCTTCAATCGCCCAAGGCCTATGATGAGGCGGTAAAACTTTATACCGAGGCAAAAGAACGCTGGGAAGCCCAATACCGTTCGGCCACGGCCAAAGTGGCCGAACTCAAGACGCAGGGCCAGGCGCTGGTTAACACCAGAATGGCCGATCTTAAAACGCCCCAGGAAGTAACCGAATTTATTGTGTCGGTGAATGCCATGATCAAATCGGTGGAAAGCGCCAAACAGGAAGTTGACGCCATTGTAAACGGCGTACAAAACGATGTGGGAACCGCGCAGGATCTGGAACGAAAAGCCCGCGCCGCTTTTGAGGCCGACCTTGCCCACCTTAAAGATTATCTTGATCTGTCCAGCGGCAGCGCCTTCAAGGCCCTGGAGCCTTCCATTATGGCAATGCTTTCCGATCAGGCAATCGGTTACATTAACTCCGGACGCCGCGCTCTCGAAGCGCTGGAAAAAATCAAGGCGCTGCAGGCTGCCATTCCCAAATCGGAGCCCAAACCGGAACTTGTTACGTTTAAGGGAAGGGATGTGCATTTTCCCACTCCGGCCTATCCCGTATTTTATCTGGGAGTGGCGGCTTCGGACTTTACCCTTAAAAACTGGAACTATGGTTTTGAATTACGCAGCATCAGTTCTTCACCGGATATTTCCGGCCGTCCTGCCGAACTTGATTTAAGCGTGAGCGAACAGGACGGTAACAGGCGGACTGTCCGCCTGGCAAGTATGGCCGACTTTCGTACCGGCGCGCGGCAGTACTTTAGCGTCAGGGTCGACGGCGATCATTTTCCGCTGGACATCAAGAACAGGCTTAAACAGGTGGGTATAGGCGGCTTTACCGGCGATTTGGCCTTTAGCGCCAATCTTTCGGGCGGACGCGGCGGCGCGGCGGCCGGAGGGGGCGGCCTTGTCGTCAACAGACCGCACCTCAGCGATCCCTCGGGAACGATAGCCGAGCTTGTGGCCGAAGTCATGAGTGACTTCGACTCCCTGTCGCTGGGAATACAATACGAGCATCCCGCCCAGGGCGACGATGTTTTTACGATGACCAGCAATATTGCCGATCTGCTCAAGGCCGCGCTCGAGCGCACCGTGCGTATGTATTTGGCAAGAGCCCAGGAGGCTATCGAAAAAGCGCTGAGGGAACGGATCGACCAATTCCTCGACGGCAGGTGGGTTTCCAAAGAAGAAGTGGACCTGATTTTCGCCGCGGCCAAGGGCGACAAGGGCGCCGTCGATTCCCTCAAGAACGCTCTGGATGAAAAGAAAGCCGAAGCGGAGAACAGGGCGCGCGGCGCGCTGGACGACGCAAAGGCCAAAGCCGAAGACAGCGCCAAAAACGCCCTGCAAAATTTGCTTTCGGGCGGCGGAAAGGAAGAAACAGCCGAAACGGCAAATGAGGGCGAAGAAGCGAACGCGGCGGAAAACTCGGGCCGCCGCACCCTCGGGGGGATTAAACTGCCGTTTTAATTCCGCGTTACATGCGGAATTCACTGCCCAGGTATACTTCCCGTACCATCTGGTCGGCGAGGATCGTGTCTTTGTCACCGCGGGCGACGATAAGGCCGTCGTTGATGATAAAGGCTTCGGCGGTAATTTCCA
The DNA here is from genome assembly GCA_031283575.1 of Treponema sp. Lineage (GTDB taxonomy): Bacteria > Spirochaetota > Spirochaetia > Treponematales > Breznakiellaceae > JAIRYT01. The sequence continues at coordinate 4,178 of JAITBL010000155.1, forward strand.
GGGTGTCACGGACATTGTGGTCGGTAATCAGTACGCCGATGTCCCGTTCGGCGAGGCGGCGGATAATTCCCTTTAACTCAAATACCGTTTTGGGATCGATGCCGGCAAAGGGTTCGTCGAGCAGGAGGAACTTGGGGTCCGTTGTCAGGGAGCGGGCGATTTCGGTACGCCGCCGCTCGCCGCCCGAAAGGGTGTAACCGTACTGACCGCGGATCTTCTCGATACCAAAATCTTCCAGCAGCCCTTCAAGCCGCCGTTCCCGTTCCAGCACATCCAGATCCGTGCGGGTTTCCAGAATCGCCCACAGGTTTTGTTCCACGGTAAGTCTGCGGAACACCGAAGCTTCCTGGGGAAGGTAGGTGATGCCCAGACGGGCCCGCTTATACATCGGTTCATCGGCGATGTCATTATCGTCAAGGAGAACACGGCCCGAACTGGGTTTGTGAAAGCCCACAATAATATAAAAGATAGTGGTTTTACCGGCGCCGTTGGGGCCCAGCAGCCCCGCCACTTCGCCGCTGCGCATCGTAAAATCAACGCCCCGGACAACCTCGCGGCGGCCAAAATTTTTATGGAGCGACTGGACGGCAAGGCTGCTCATCGGCTATTCTTCGCTCTTGATGGAACCAGAAACAGCGCCTTCCATGGAGACATCCTCCGTATCAAGGTCTACCCGAATTCGTTCCGCGCGGAACTCATCACTTTTTTTAAAGACCACCGGAAACCCCGACAGATCAAGCATTTTGTCGTTGCGCCGGTACACGGCATATTCGGAACGCGCCACGATGTTCTCCTTGAACAGCCGCACCGCGACCTGCATTACGGCTATCTCGCTTTTATCGTTGTATTCGATGAAACGGCCTTTTGCCACGACTTCGTTCTGACGGTCTTCCAGCGTGGAGTTGCCCTCAAGACGGGCGATTTTCTGGGTCCGGTCGTAACGGAGACGGTCGGTCTGAAAAAGGATGTTTTTTTCTTCTTCCATGCCCCAGACATTACCTGAACAGTCGATGAACTCGTTGTCCTTGCCCTGTATCTCGATACGATCCGCCCTGAGGAGCATCGTATCGGAGTGAACCTCGGCGTTGCCGGTAAGCACCAGCATTTCGCGGCCGGCGGCGCGGCTCCCCGACATGTGGTCGGCCTTAAAGGTAAAGGTGTCGGCAAAAAGCGGCGCGGCGGCAAGCAAAAGCAAAAAGATACTTATCCTCGTTTTCATGGGGCTTCCTGAACGGGGACGGACGCGCTGTTTTGTCCGTCGTTATCTTCATCGATGGTGACGCCCTCAACGTCCGAGGCAAACTCAAAAGTTTTCCGCCGTATGTCGGCGGAAAAGCCGGCGCCGGTAAGCGCGGTACCGTCGCTCTTTGTAATCCCGATTTTCCCCGGCGCGTCGAGCCGGCGTTCGGCGTCCTGCCAGGAAACTTCGGCCGTTACTATTTTCATGTCTTCGGAGATAACTTCGATTTCGACGCCGCCATTCATGGATAGATTCATCGTGTCCATTTCGACGCGGGCCGCTCCGGCGCGGCCCTGCGCGTTTACCTCGGGGAGCTTTTCCGAAAACGCCGGAGCGCGGTCAAACTGCGTAAAGGAAAGCGTGTCGATTTCCATAAGCTGCTTGTCTTCGTAGCGGCGGACTTCCCGCGCGGCAAGCTTGATCGAAGGATTGCCGTCCTGAACGCGGACATATTCCACCTCGTCCAGAATCAGGTTCGGTTCATCCTTGTCGGGCGTCTGGTTGTCGTAATTGAAACTGCAGGAGCCGTGCGCCATAAAAAGCAGCGCGGCCAGGGAAAGCGGAATACAGCGCGGCCGGTTCAATTTTTTTTCGCTGCGTTCCACGGGCCCCATTATTTTTTCGCCTTGCCGGGGTTTGAAGCCTCCGAATGCCTGTCGCGCACGGCGGCGATAAAATCCCGGAACAGGGGCGCGGCGGCGGTAGGTTTTGACTTAAACTCGGGGTGAAACTGAACCCCGAGTCCCCAAGGATGATCGGGCCATTCGACACATTCCACGAGCGCGCCGCCGGGGGTAAAAGCGGTCAGTTTCAGCCCGCTTTCGGTCATTTCCTTTCGGTAATTGTTGGAAAATTCATAGCGGTGGCGGTGGCGTTCGAAAATTTGTTTTTCGCCGTAGGCCGCCATAATTTTGGTGTTCGGTTCCGCCGTGGTTCCGCTGTGGCCCAGGCGCATGGTTCCGCCGTAGTTCACCACATTTTCCTGTTCTTCCAAAAGGCTTACCACGGGATGTTTGGTGTCCTGGTTGAACTCGGTGGAATCCGCGTCTTCCCAGCGCAGAACATTGCGGCCCCATTCGATCACCATGATTTGCATGCCCAGGCAGATGCCGAAGTACGGAACCTTGTTGCCGCGCGCCCAGGAAGCCGCTTTTACCATGCCGTTGATTCCCCGCTGGCCGAAACCGCCGGGCACCAGTATGCCGTCCACGGCGCGGCCTTCTTTGCCCAAAATTTTGCCGGCGTCCGCGGCGCCGTCTTCAAGGGGCGTGGAATCGATTTTAACCAGCTCCACTTTGACTCCGCACTCAAGGCCCGCGTGGAACAGGGCTTCGTACACGGATTTGTAGGCGTCGTGCAGTTCCATGTACTTTCCGACAATGCCGATCCGCACGCTGCCTTCCATGGCGTGGAATTTTTCCATCATCGATTTCCAGGCTTTAAGGTTGGCGTGACGGCTTTCGACGCCCATCTTTTTAAGGATCACCTGATCGAGCTTTTGGTTAAAAAACACCAGCGGAATTTCGTAGATTGTCGTAGCTATGTTATACGAGGTGAATACCGCCTCGGGATCAACATTACAGAAAAGGGCTATTTTTTTGCGGGTCGCTTCTTCGAGCATCGCCGGAGCGCGGCAGATCAGGATATCCGGCTGTATTCCCATTTCCTGCATCGCCTTGACCGAGTGCTGGGTGGGCTTGGTTTTAAGTTCGCTGCCGGCAACTTCGGGAATAAGCGTCAGATGCACCGAAATGGCGTTGCTCCTGCCGCACTCATGGATCATCTGGCGCGCGGCTTCCAGAAAGGGGATGCTTTCGATGTCGCCGACCGTACCGCCGATTTCGACGATTACCACGTCGTTATCGGGGTCTTCTCTGGTTACCGCGAGGATGCGGTTTTTGATTTCGTCGGTAATGTGGGGAATCACCTGAACGGTACGGCCCAGGTAACGGCCCTCGCGCTCCTTGCGGATAACGGCGTCATAGACTTGGCCGGTGGTGACCGAATTGGCCCGCGACAGGGGTCCCGTGGTAAAACGGGCGTAATTCCCCAGATCCAGGTCGGTTTCGGCCCCGTCGTCGGTAACGTATACTTCGCCGTGCTGATAGGGGCTCATGGTCCCCGCGTCCACGTTAAGGTAGGGATCGCACTTGACCATGCGCACGTTAAGGCCCCGTCCTTCCAGAAGAGCCCCCAGGGAAGAGGCCGCTACGCCCTTGCCCAGGCTGGAACAAACGCCGCCGGAGACGAAGATATACTTGTTCATGTAACAGGATTATAATCCAATTGACAGTCGGTGATCCAGCCCTTAGAATTGAGGTATGGACGAAAACTTTTTTCCGGACAGCGACTTTGAGGCCTACCGGACGCTGATCTACAACGAGAGCGGAATACACTTTACCTCGACGAACCGCTCCATCCTTGAAAGCCGCCTTAGGGACCTGCTTCGCGGTAAAAACATCTCCACCGTCAAGGAATACCTCGGCCTCATTTCAAGCGACAAGGAAGAACTCAAATTCTTTTTGGACTCGATTACCACCAATTTGACCCGTTTTTTCCGCAACCAGGCCCATTTTGACGCCATGGAGCACTTTGTGATCCCCGAACTGCTCAAAATCAAGCGGGAAACGGGGAACAACATCGTAAGAGTCTGGAGCGCCGGCTGTTCCACCGGCGAAGAGCCCTATACCATCGCCATGCTTTTGAGCGAGATACTTCCCTCGGCCTATCAGTTCGAAATCACCGCCAGCGACATCAGCCTCAAGTGCCTGATGAGCGCCAAGGAAGGTTTTTACGGGGATTCGCGGATTACCGGCATCCCCGACGCCTATCTTAAAAAATACTTTGACAAGGTCGAAGGGGGATACAAGGTTCACGCCGGCCTTCAGAGCAAGATACGCTTTGATTACCATAACCTCAAAAACGATTCGGCCCAGCGGGGACTCGATATTGTCTTTTGCCGGAACGTTATCATTTACTTTGACGAAGCCGCCCAAATGGCGGTGATCAACCGTTTCTGGGATGCCATGGCAAACAAGAGCTTTCTCTTTATCGGCCACTCGGAATCCCTCTTTGGGATGGAGACAAAATTTGAGTTTGTAAAGACGCAGTGGGCGACCTTATACAAAAAATTTATTTGAAGTGAATCTTTATTCGCAAGGGGCAAATTGTGGCAGACGAAATATCCGTACTGATTGTTGATGACTCGGCGCTGATGCGCAACTTGATCGGAAAGATAGTCGAAGTGACAGCCGGACTGTGCGTTGCCGAAAAAGCGATGAACGGCGTTTTTGCCCTTCAGAAAATTCCCCGTGTAAACCCCGACGTTATTTGCCTTGACCTTGAAATGCCCGAAATGAACGGCATCGAATTTCTTAAAGAGCGGAAGAAACAGGGCATCGACATTCCGGTGATCATACTTTCGTCGATTGCCGAAAAAGGCGCGGCGATCACGATGGAAGCCCTTTCACTGGGCGCCTGTGATTTTGTAACGAAGCCGTCGGGTTCGGTGTCCACCGACATCCATACGGTAGCGGACCAGCTTACCCACCTTCTGATTGCTTACGGCGGCCAGTACCGGCGCGCTAAAGGCAGGAAAATCATCGCGCCGCCCCCGGAAAAAACCGGCAACGAAAAAAAGCCCCTTTTTTCGACGACCTTCGGCCTCTTCGGCGGGCCGGCCGTATCGGAGCCTGCCCCGCCGCCCCAGACGGTGCGGAAACCCGGGGCGGTGGAGCTGATAACGATAGGCATTTCGACCGGCGGCCCCGACGCGCTGCGGGTGGTTTTTTCCGGCCTTGACGCCGGCCTTAAGCAGCCCATTGTCGTAGTGCAGCACATGCCCGCGGGCTTTACGCTGGAGTTTGCCCGCAGTCTCGACCGTATCTGTCCCCTCAGTGTTAAAGAAGGGGAAGAGGGCGATATTATCAAAACCGGATGGGCCTATATAGCCCCCGGGAACAAACACGTCGAAGTTGAAAGAAAAACCACCGGTTCGATCCTTCACCTTTCCGACGACCCGCCGGTAAACGGCCACCGTCCCTCGGCGGACGTACTCTTTGCGTCGGCGGCCATGGCCTTTACCAACCATGTCCTGGGCGTGATCATGACCGGCATGGGCCGCGACGGCGCCCAGCAGCTCGGTACCATTTACAAGGAAGGCGGCCTTACCCTGGGCCAGGACGAAAAAACCGCCGTCGTCTACGGCATGCCCCGCGTCGCCTACGAATTGGGTCATGTGATGGAACAGGTGCCCCTGGAGCGGATGAGCAAGCGTATTTGCGAAGTTGCTTCGGCAGGGCATTTATAGCGAAAAACCTGTTCCCCCGCCCATCAGGGGATATAGTCCTGTTTATCGAGATTGCCGGTGAAAAGCTGCCACTATGGGCGGCGAAATGTAAACAGCTGTTATGTGCAGTCGTGCCTTAAAATTGGTCAGGATATAGAGTACATCGCCAATAGTTGGCATATAGTGGCTCAGGCGCCGGTTTGTAGAAGGGTTAATGCCTTTACAAACAATATGTAGTCTCTCTTGATCAGTTTTTTATTTTATGGTAAACATAGATATGCAAGTACCAAATGCCAAGACAAATTATAAAGCCTCGTTAAGCTTTGTCAGGGGGGGGGGGGGGGGGGACCCCTTTAAATTATTAATATTTTTGCAAACCTACAATTAAGCTGAAAAAATATAATATTTTATTGCGACTGTG
>JAITBL010000189.1 GCA_031283575.1 Treponema sp.
TTTTTGCGGGGCCGCAAAACCCGTTGTCATTGGCTATAAGTCCAAACTACAACTACCGGCTCAAGACGGACAGTGTTTTAAGAGACGCGGGAAACGCCGCCCTCTATCCGTTCGCGCCGACCCTTCCGCCTGACGATGATATTCTGGATCAGCTTTTCTGGATCATCGGCGGCGATGGAGGGCTGACTCAGTACCTGTCGTTCCCGATTTTCCTCCCGAATAATCCTCCGGGCAGTAAGCTGGAATACCGTGGAATTGGACATTACCTTTCCCGTGATCTTGATTTTAACATTGGCGATCTCAGGCCGGGTTATGTTGAAGGCCCCAGGAACCCGCGAAAGAAAGGCGCCGAAATTGACATAGGCGCGTATGAATACTAGGGGGTATTACTTGATGAAACGGCTTGCGCTGCTTGTGCTGCTGCTCACCGCCACTCTTGCCTTTGCCCAGGAAGAGGAAAAAAGACCCAATGCCTTTAAGCGTTTTTTTGGTGACTTTAAGGAAAATCTCTTCGCGCCCCAGCCGCACCGTCCTTTTTCTGTCGGCTTTGGCGCCGAGCTGACGCAAAACGACCGCGAGGATCTTTTGCCCGAAATAATCATTTATTCCGATTACGAGCTGTCCCGCTATTTTGGCATGGGTGTCCGGGGCGGCCTTACCTTTGCTTCGCGGCAGCCCTTTGACCGGCTGGTAACCGTCATGGAAGGCGTTTTTTACCAGCGCGTTTACATCTACGACTTTGGCTGGATCAGGCCGTTTGTTCATACCGGTATAGGGATCAGCATCGACAGCGAAGAAGAATACAAAATGAACGATGTGCTGGGAGAAGCCGCCATCGGACTGCGGGCGCATTACAAGGGCTGGTTTGCCGAAATGGCCTTCCGTTATGGCTATCCCTTTCGTTTCGCCATCGGCCTTTCCGTAGGCCACAGCTACATCCCATAATGCGCTTGCGCGGACCAATGAGGAGTGAAACAGCTTGACTGTGTCAAGCTTTCGATTTACGTTGTCCGCTTGCGCGAACCAATGAGGAGTTATTTTTTGAAACGGCTATTTAACCTGTTTGCCATGGCGGTATTGACGGCGTTTTCCGCCGCTTCATTATTTGCGCAGGCGGCGGATGAACCGCTCGACGGTAAAGAAAAAATGCGCGAAATGCTCAAGGGCCTTTCGCTGGGACTGGAAGTGGGCGCTCATGAGTATCCTTTGGCGGTGTGGTATCCGGCGCAAAGCGAAGACGGCTACAGTATACGTTCGCTTTACGCAAAACCATACGCCGTCTACCAACATTCCATTCAGAATTTTGATGTTTTTTTTGAGCTGGACTTTACCGCCGATCTCTGGGCGCCCTCTCCCGCCGTGGGAGCGACGGCCTATAACGCGAAAGACGCGGACCGCGCGAACTGGTTTTTTCTTTATTTTGAAGAAGAGTTCGCCTACAGGTTTCCCATCGAAAAAGCGCCGGGAACCCTTTCCGTTTTTTTGAATCATCAAAATAATTTTTATATTACCCCCAAATTTCCCGCCGCGGGAGAGGCGCGGCCCATTGACGGCAAAACATTTGACGGCAGGCTGACCGCGGGTCCCGCCTATAAACAGGACTTTGCCGCCGGTGAATTTCACGCAAAGCTCGGCGTTCCCCTTGATTACCTGAGCCGTTACAGCGACGACCTGGGCCTGGGCCTGGAACTTACTCTGGGCTACAAGGGCGACAGGGTAAAGATTGCTTTTGACGCAACTCCCAAGATGAGTTTTTTGCCCGCCGTGGAGTATGCCGGAACCGAATTTGAATTAAGCTATTCCTGGTACGACCTTAAGGCAACGGTCAACGTTGACGCGCTCAAGGCTTTTGACGACATCACCATAACGCCTAAAGTAGTGTACACGGTTGAACATTTTTCTTACGAGATGGGGCTTGAGTTTGGCACTCTTATGACTAATTGGACTTTTAGCCCTTCGGTAGGATTTGCCTGGTATTATTGATGCGGAAGGAAAGCCTGCTGTTACCCGCCCTTCTCTTTTTGACGGCGGCGCTTTGGCCGCAGCAAAAGAGGAGCGTTTCGTTGGGGCTTTTTGGCGAAGGTAACACCTATACCCGAGATACCGGCGAGGGGCCTATTCCGATAATGGGCGGCGCCCTTGCCGACTTTGGTTTTTCCGACCGTATCGCCGCGGGGCTAAGGGCAGGTTACGGCAGCGAAAGGTACGATGTTTCGGTTTTCGAGGCCATGGCCTTTGGCCGTTACTATTTTATCAACACGCCGATAAAAAAGCCGATCTTTATCCAGCTTGGCGGCGGACTTGCCCTTATAATGGAAGGCGCCCGAAAAGTACCGGCGCCTCTGGGCGATGTAGCGATAGGCGTTCGTTTTCCCCTTAAAAAATTTTATATAGAACCCTACCTGCGCGGCGGCTGGCCCACGGGCATGGGTTTGGGCGTAACGATTGGTTACCGTTTTGAACTTAAAAAGCGTCCGCTTCAATTCTTTGATAAACCGGACGTTGAAAAAACCCCGGACGGCGTGGTTTATCTGCCCGACATTATTTTTAGGGCGAATAACGCCGACTTTATCGGCAGGAATGTTGATCCCCAGCGGGGTCTTGACGAACAAACCATTGCCAACAACATGGCCGCCCTGCGTGAAGTTGCCGAATTCCTCAAGTCTTACCCTGATTATACGGTTCTGGTGGAAGGTCACGCCAATCCCGTTTTGGGAACACAGCGGGAACATGACGAACTGCTGGTACCGCTTTCGCGCCTTAGGGCGGAATTTGTCAGGGACGAGCTGGTAAAACTGGGCGTCGAAAGCGGCCGAATCACGACGGCAGGCATGGGCGGCAGCGCCGCAGAGGACAGCGGCATGCGGAACCGGCGGGTACGCTTTCATCTTTCGGCTTCGGGGCAGAAGGTAACAGGCAGATGAATACGGCGCGGCAAAAATTCAGTTTTGTTTTCCTTGCGCTGATTTTCGCGGGTATGTTCCCGCTTGTTTCCTGCCGAAACCCCATGGTGATTTATCACCTGGGCGAAAAAGACACCGAGGATTATTCCGTTGTCGCCCTGCTGGTAAGTACCGGCGAATGGTTTTTTTCCCTTCAGGCGGCCATCAACGCCGCTCCGGCGGGAACACTTTTAACCCCCGAAGTGATTGAAATTCGCCGTACGGTAAACAAACTCCATACCCTTGGCGCCGCCGGCATCAGTCTTGGCGGCAAACACATAGAACTCAGGCCGCATACGGCGCAGGTTTCTTCGGTTTACATTGGCCGCCCGCCGGGCGTCGGCGGCGATCTTTTTGTGATTAACCCCGGCGAGTCGCTTACCCTTAAAGAGCCGGTTACCATAGGCGGCGGCGGAACGGCCATCCGGGTCAAGGTCGCGGAAATATCGTCCGGTATCTGGAAGCAGGGTGATTTGGTTATGGCGGATAAAGCCCGTATTGCCCAGGACGCCGCTGTTTTTTTGGAAGCCGGCGGGACTACCAAGGCGTCAATCACTATCGATGGAACTTTCACCGGACCCACCCTCCACAGGACGGATCTTGTTGCCCGT
>JAITBL010000193.1 GCA_031283575.1 Treponema sp.
AACTAACTGCAGCTTGAGTTAAAAAGCCCCGCCTACGCGGGGCTTTTTTTAGGGAAAAGCGGCTGTTTTAGGACAGATACTTTCGCAGAACCGCCACAACTTCATTAAAGTTCAGAGGCTTGCCGATATGGGCGTTCATGCCCGCGGCAAGGCACTTTTCGATGTCCTGACGGAAGACATTGGCGGTCATCGCTACAATGGGGACGCTTTGAGCCCTGGGTATGTCGAGTTTCCTGATTTTACGGGTCGCCTCGTAACCGTCGACTTCGGGCATATGTATATCCATAAAGATAATGTCGTAATCGGGCCTGGCGTTAAAAGCGGCAACGGCCTCGGCGCCGTTTTCCGCGCAGTCGATGGTAAACCCCGCCGGTTCAAGCAGCGCCAGTACGATTTCGCGGTTGATCTCGACATCCTCGGCAAGGAGGATGCGGCGGCCGGTAAAGCTGTCCGGCGGAAGGGCGCCGGCGGGCGCGGCGTTCATTTCACCTCTGCCTTTTTTTACGTTAAGGGTAAAGACAAATACCGAGCCTTCGCCGGGTTTTGAACTGACGGAGATGCTGCCCCCCATAAGTTCCAGTATGTTTTTTGAAATGGTAAGCCCCAGACCCGTCCCGCCAAAGCGCCGGGAAATACCCGAATCGGCCTGCTGGAACGAGGCAAAAAGCCCCTTCTGCTGTTCCCCGCTCATTCCGATGCCCGTATCGCTTACCTTTCCTTCCAGCAGCAAATTCTCGTCAGCCGCGTTCAGCACAGTGAGAAAAAGGCCTATGGTTCCCCCGTCAGGGGTAAACTTGACGGCATTCGAAAGCAGGTTGGTGATCACCTGGGCGATACGCTGTTTATCCCCAATAATGGACGCGGGTATGGCCGGATCGATCTCGCAGCTAAAGTTTTGGTTTTTTTCTTCGATACGGGATGAAATGACATTGGTCACCTGCCGGATAAGATTTTCAAAGCTGAATTCGCCAAGGTCCAGTTCGAATTTGTTCGCTTCGATTTTGGACATGTCAAGCACGTCGTTAATCACACCCAGAAGGTGATTGGAGGCGTTTTCGATTTTATCAAGACAATAATCCTTGCGCTCAAGATCACCGGCGGCCTTTGCCAGGCTGGTCATGCCGATGATTGCGTTCATCGGGGTACGCATTTCGTGGCTCATGTTGGCAAGAAAATTGCCCTTGGCGATGCTGGCCGCTTCGGCGTCGACGCGGGCGCGGGTCAGCGCCGTAATATCCCGCAGGATCATGATCACCGATTGTTCATCCAGAATACGTTGAAGGCTCACATTGTAGTTGTAATCCCCAATCACAATATCGGTGGTATAACTCCCCAGGCTTTCCCGTGGATCGAAAAGGGCGTGCCAGTCGGGTTTTTCCAGCAGGACCGAAAGAAGCCTCGGATCGCTGTCTTTAAGTTTGTGCCGTTCAAGGATCACCGACATGCCGTTGTTGATGTAAATCGGCGCGGCCTCGGCGTTGAACAGGGCCAGCGCTGCGGGCATGGCGTTAAGGTGGGAACAGAATACGTCCATCATGGCGTTGATTCCCGCGATGATCAGATGGTAGTCCCCAAGGTGATGGCCCCTGTCGGCCCGTTCATTCAAGGCGCCCGTCCGGGCCGACTTGGTCAGCCGGCCAATATCGGTAATGACCCGCCGTATCGACTGGGACATAACCTCGAAGGCGTTGCCCAGCCGGCCGATTTCATCCTGCCGTTTGGTAAGGCCCTCGGGCAGCTTGTCGTAAAAGTTTCCTTCGGCGAGCATACGGGCGTTTTCGGTGATCGCATGAAGGGGAAGGTTCAGCATACGGCTTAGCGTGGTGATAAAAACAAGACTAAAGGCCCCGATGGCGGCGATTGTAACGAGTATGCTGATGATGAGGGCGTCGCGCAGGGGCGCCAGAAAGCTTGAACGCGGCGTGTGAATACCCAGGGACCAGTTGGTACCCCTGATCGGAGAATAACTCCAAAACCCCTTTTCCCCGAAACTGTCCAAAACAAGGGAACCTGTCTGGCCCTGCCGCATCAGGTGAAGCACGCCGGCCCCGTCCGTAAGGCCGAAATTTTTGTCCATGTGCTCGCGGGACTGGACAAAGCCCTGTTTGCGGTGAGCCACCAGGGTTCCGCCTTCATTGACGATGAAGGCGCTGCCGCCGACGCCGACGTTGATGTTTCCCAGCACGTCGGAAAGAATGTCGTAACGGTAACTTCCCGCGAGATAACCCGCCTGTCTTTCCCTGCTGGAAAGGGGGATTCCTATGACGATTTCCAGGCCCCTGCTTCCTACCGAAGGATCTTCGATAACAAGATTGTCGGTGCCGCGTATCATCGTATAGATTTTGCGGTCCGCGATGCTTCGGGGGCTCGCCTGCGTGCCGGAAAGCAGCAGCCCGTTTTCGTGGTAGATCCCGAGCCAGACAAATTCGATTCCCGCGCTGATATTTTCCAGTTCTTTCCTGATTTCCGGCGGACTCATGGTTTTTGGGGAAAGGACGCTTGATTCGCGGATCAAAAAGAAGCGGTCCGCCAGGGTATGCAGGTTGCCGCTCACGTCCTGGGCGGCCGTACGCGCTACGGTCTCAAGAAGCTGGAGGAGGATGCGGTCGGTGAGGGAATTCATAAAAAAGGCCATTACCAGCACGAGGGCGGCGCTCATCACCAGGACCATGGGAATGGCGGCAAGAACGATGCCGGTCGAAACGCTTCTGCTTTTCATGGCTCTTCCCTGCGGCCGGTTTCGGGGATGGCGACAAGCGCCACCTGCTTTTCGCCGCGCCGCGACTGATTGAGGGCGGCCTCGGCGAGCAGCCTGAAGGAAACCCAGGATTCGGTGGCGCCCGTAAGCGCGTCAACTTTTTCGGCCGTCTGCCATTGGAGAAGGGAGGCGGCATAGGCTCTGGTATATTCGTCGGGGTAGGTTCCGCTTACGGCTTCCATCTCGCGGACATATCCGGGGTCCCAGGATTTGATAAAGCCGCCCGGATTTTTCGCGTTGTATTCCACCGTTACGATGCTGCCGTTATCTATATAGACGGTGACGAATTCCTTCCAGCCGTGGGCATCGAAATTCAGCGCTTCCGCGGTATAGTAACCGTCCTGCATACCTTTATCATCGCAGCCCTGAAACAGGAATAAAAAACCAAAAACCAGGGTAAAAACGGAAATGATACGGATGACTCTCCCCGCCCTGAAAGGCGGGGCGTCGTTCGCAGGGAAATTTATTGTACTGCCGGGCCTCAACCCCGTCATCTTTCGCAGATTTGAAGATTCGCCCTGAAGCTCCCCCGCGAACCGGTGAGTGGGTTCTTGGTATTCGATCCGGCTTCGAATGAAGCGGGTATCCATCGCCTCAAGTATAACAGCGATAAAGGATATTAGCAAAT
>JAITBL010000226.1 GCA_031283575.1 Treponema sp.
ATCCCTGTATCGAATGTAACCGCCGTATCAAATTCGATCTGCTCCTCCGCCGCGCGGCGGACCTCGAGGCGGAATTTCTGGTTACCGGCCATTATGCCCGTATCGAAAGCGGCGGGGACGGCCTGCGGCTCTTAAAGGGGATCGATCCCAAAAAAGATCAGAGTTACGTACTCTACATGCTCACCCAAAAAGAACTTGCCCGCCTCCGTTTTCCCCTGGGCGGCGCCACCAAAGCGGCGGCGCGGGAAATCGCCGCATCACGCGGCCTGGCAAACGCCCGCAAGAGCGAAAGCCAGGACATCTGCTTTGTCGAAGAAGGTGATTACGGCGGCTTTATCGAAACGTGGCGGGGCCGCAAGGCGGAAAGCGGCGACATCGTCGATACGGAGGGAAAGGTCCTGGGCCGCCACCGCGGCCTTATCCGCTACACCCTCGGCCAGCGGCGCGGTACCGTCGCTTCGGCCAACGAGCGCCGCTATGTCGTCGCGAGGGATTTCGCCTCCAACACCCTGGTGCTGGGCGCCGAATCCGCGCTCTATTCACAAAGCATGACCGTAAGCAAGATCAGCTTCGTATCCGGCGGGCAGTTGACGGCGGCAGCGCGTTTGGGCGTTAAAACCCGTTATCTCCAGAAAGAAGCCCCCGCCCGCGTCGGACGGACAGGGCCCGATACCCTGCGGGTTGAATTTGACCGTCCCCAGCGGGCCCTTACCCCGGGACAGGCGGCGGTTTTCTACGACGGCGACGAGGTAATCGGCGGCGGTACGATTTGCGCTTGTGCGCTAACCCAATAAGAGTTCGTCGCTGGCAAGGTCTTTTTGTTTAATCGCCCTGAAACGTTTAATGATGTCGGCGGTGCTGAGTTTGGCTTTTTCTTCGGCGCCTATGTCCAGAATAATGTCGCCGCCGTCCATCATCAGGAGGCGGTTTCCCCTTTCCAGGGCGTCCTTCATATTGTGGGTAATCATCATCACGGTAAGTTTGTATTCCACGGCAAAACGCAGGGTAAGACGCATCACCAGTTCCGCGTTGCGGGGATCCAGCGCGGCGGTATGTTCGTCGAGAAGGAGCAGGTTCGGCTTGCTGAGCACCGTCATCAACAGGGTCAGCGCCTGCCTTTGGCCGCCCGAAAAAAGCTCGACGTTATCCCCCAGACGGTTTTCCAGTCCCATGCCCAGATCGGACAGACGCGAGCGGAAGTATTCGCGCATTCCGCGGTTCAAATTGATCTTGAGGCCGCGGTAACCCTTGCGGTGATAGATCATCATGTTGTCGGCAAGCGTCATGCGGCCGGCGGTGCCCAGCAGGGGATTTTGAAAAATGCGTCCTATATAACGCGCCCGCCTGTATTCGGGCTCCCGCGTAATTTCACGTTCCGCCCGCTCCGCGTCTTCACTGATGAAAATCCGCCCCGAAGTAACGGCATGGGTTCCCGCGATGGCGTTGTACAGGCTCGTCTTTCCCGCGCCGTTACTCCCGATGATCGTAATAAAGTCGCCGGGATTTACCTGAAGGCTCAGGTTCCGCAGGGCCTCGTTTTCATCGGGGGTTCCCAGGCCAAAAACCAGCGAGACGCCTTCCAGACGTATCACGGCCTGGCCCCGTTTTTCTTTCGGCGGCGCGGCGCGAAGACCCGTCCCCTGGAGACGAGGATGCAGAAAATGATCAGCAGGCCGGTGACCAGCTTGAAGTCGTTGGGGGTCATATGGATATGGTAACCGTAATCCCGCGCGAGATACATCAGTCCGCGGTAGATCACCGAACCGGTGAGCACCCTCAGCGTGTGTACGCCGATCTTGTTGGAACGGAGAATCAGCTCGCCAATCATCAGCGACGCCAGGCCCGACACGATAATGCCGGCGCCCAGACTGACATCGGCAAAGCCCTGATACATCGAAGTAAAAGCGCCCGCTACCGCGACAAGGCCGTTACTCAGGCAGATGCCGCTTATTTTGATGATGTCGGGATTCATTCCCTGCGAAATGATCAGCTGGGGGTTCGCGCCCAGGGCCCCCATGGTAAGGCCGTAATCGGTGTGGAAAAATAAATCGAGGAGCGTCTTGATAATAAGGGCGGCAAGCAGGCAAAAAATCACCAGGCCCCAGTTGCCGCCCAAAAGAGGCCATTCGTTGATCTTCCTGAAAAGGGTGTCGATGCGCAGCAGCGAAATATTGGCGCGGCCGCCCATGATCCGCAGATTGATCGAATAAAGCATGGTCATGGTAAGAATCCCCGAAAGAAGATCGGGCACCTTGAGCTGGGTGTGGATCAGCGAGGTAACCAGCCCCGCCCCGCAGCCTCCGGCAAAGGCAAGGACGAGGCAGACGGGAGCGGGAAAGCCCTTGATGATGCAGACCGCCATAATCGCCGAACCCATCGGGAACGAGCCGTCTACGGTCATGTCGGCAAAGCTCAGCACCCGAAAGGTGATAAACACCCCCAGCACCATGATTCCGTAGATGAGTCCTTCGATTAATATTCCCTCAAGCATGAACGGCCTTCACTCGCGAGCTTTACTGCATCTGAATCAGTTCGCCGTCCTGAAAGATATAGTTGGCCTGGTTTACCAGATCTTCGGGAATAGTGATTCCGCAGTTGGCGGCGGCGTCAAGGTCAAAGAGCAGATCCGACTCACCGGGATCGGTAAGGAATTTGACGGGAATATCCGCCGGCGACTTTCCTTCGAGTATGTCGGCGATTATGTCCCCCGTGGCAAGTCCCGCCTTGTAATAGTTAAACCCGCTGGCAACAAGGCAGCCGCCGTTCATCGCGCCGGTAACGTCGCCGGAGAATATCGGCTTTTTGGCCCCGCTGAACACTTCGATCAGGGCGGGCAGGGCGGAAAACACCATGTTGTCGGTGGTAAGGTAGACGCCGTCAACCCTTCCCACAATGGACTGGGCGGCCTGGCGAAGATCCGCCGAGGAATTGATCGTCTGGGCCACCAGGGTGATGCCGTGTTTTTTACAGCCCTCTTCCACCAGGGCAAGGGCCGAAACGGAATTTTCCTCGGAACTGGTGTAGATGTAACCGAGGGTTTTGATTCCCGCAATCTGCTGGAACATGCCGATATGCTCGACCGTGGGAATCGCGTCGGAAAGGCCGGTAACGTTACCCTCGCCGCGATCGAGGCTCGTCACCAGCCTGGCGCCGACGGGATCGGTTACCGCCGAAAAAACGACGGGAATGTCCTTGATGGTGTTGGACAGGGCCTGGGCCATTTGGGTGGCGATACCCACCGCGACATCAACCTTATCGTTCTTGAACTTGTTGGCGATCTGGGCGGCGGTATTGACATCGCCGTTGGCGTTCTGCAAATCGGCTTCAACATTATAACCCCGCAAAACCAGGGCGTCCTGAATTCCGTTCTCGACGGCGTCCAGCGCTTCATGCTGAACAATTTTGGCGATTCCTATACGGACGTCTCCGCCCGCCGTGGTCTCGACAACATCACTTTTGGAACAGCCCGCCAGCGCCAGGGCGCACATAAGGGCAGCAACCGTTTTCTTCATCTTACTTTCCTCCTTGAAACAATGGCTTGTTACAACAGCCTCGTTGTCACTGTACCGGGTTACGCCGTTTTGGTCAAGTTACGGCCCCGCAAAGCGTCCCGCGGCAAAACGTCTTGCGCCCGCTTTCCAAAACCGTTAAACTTGAAATGGGCCGTACAAAACGGCCGAAAGGAGCCTGCCATGGAAAAGTATGTCTGCAACCTCTGCGGTTATATCTACGATCCCGAAAAGGGGGACCCTGACGGGGGCGTTAAGGCCGGCACGGCGTTCAGGGATATTCCCGATGACTGGGTTTGTCCCCTCTGCGGCGCCACCAAAGCCGATTTTTCGCCGGCCAGCTAA
>JAITBL010000239.1 GCA_031283575.1 Treponema sp.
AAGCATATCTGCCGGAAATACCGGTAAGTATAGGTTGTTTCTTGATAGCGGGAACACAGAACTATATTATCAATCATAAATGGTCATTTGCAGGCATAACAGCAAAATCATCAATGTCAATTAAACAATGGGGATTGTTTTTATGCGCTTCTCTTTTGGGGCTTGCCGTAAATATTATGGTAATGAAATTCATACTTATACATTTTACCTTTCCCTACAAATTTATTGCTCAGGCTTGTGGCATTGCAGCGGGAATGGTAATCAATTTTACACTTTCAAAATTGATTGTTTTCAGGGGCAAATTCAATGTTTAATAAAGATACAAAAGCAGACACTCTTATTTATACCGGACTTTTTCTGATTGCCTTTTTTGTGGTTTTTCTTTCGTGCCTTAATCCATTTGGATTAAAAAATTTAGACACGGATACTTCCATTTTTTTAACAATCGCCCAGGGAATAACCAGAGGCCAGGTTCCGTTCAGGGATTTTTTTGATAACAAAGGGCCGCTCACATATTTAATAAGTGCTCCGGGGCTCTTTTTTGGCGGCTTTACCGGCGTTTGGCTTACCGAATTGATCTTTATGTATGTCTCTGTGTTCTTTGCCTTTAAAACCGCCATGTTTTTTGGAAGTAAATATACCGCCTTTTTGGGTGTATTTTGCAGTTTTAGCGTCTTTCAATCGTTCTTTTATGAAGTCGCGGGGACCGAGGAATATTCACTTCCCTTTATGATGATTTCCCTCTATATCTTTACAAAATATTATGTTGCCCGGAAAGAAGCTCCGGCCCATGAATTGATGATTCTTGGAATGTGTTTTGCCGTATCGGTGTTTATTCGAGTCAATATGTTTCCGTTGTGGCTTGGTTTTTGCCTTGTCATATTTTTTGAATCAATATTGAAGAAAAAAGGGCTGCCTTTATTAAAGTATATACTTTGCTTTTTCGCAGGAGTGTTTGTTGTTTTTGTTTCAGTATTTATATACCTGCTCCTTAACGGAGCTTTATCTGATTATATCAATCAAAATTTCATGACAGGAAGCTCAAGGGCCTTTACCGGATTTTCGATTAAAAGTTTTACAAGAAGTTTTTTGGCAATAATCAACAAGAATTACTGTCTTGTCCCGCTTATTACCGTGTTTTTATGGATCTTCAAAAAAACCAAAAATATCGATTTGTATTGGTGCTTTGGTTTTTTATCGGCATATCTGCTTACAGCTGTTTTTTTGGCCGTAATACGGACAGAGTTCGACCATTATAATATGGTGCTTACCCCGTTTCTTGTTCCTGCTTTTACTTTCTGGATAAAATTTGCCTTTAAATATTTCTCAAACAGTAAATATAAGAATGTGCTTGTACTATTTCTTCTCTGTATCGTGTTTGCGAACAATATACTGGCATGGATTTATGACGGCTATTCAATTGTAAAGGATAAATCGCGTAGCGCAGTAATTGCCGCCGGAAAGCTCATAGATCAATTTACCACAACAGAGGACAGGATGATATTTTTGGATTTTCCCGGACATATATATCTCTTTACCGAACGACAGGCTGCTTCGCGTTATATTTACCAGGGCTCAGGCGCAAATTATGATAAAAACATGAAGGCGGAATTTTTATCTACTATCCAGGAAACCAGGCCGAAAATAATCGTTATAAAAAATATAGGCGGACGCTATGATCATCTTCCGGAATGGTATATGCCCATCTATAGTATGATAGAACGTGAATATCGTCTATTGCCGGATACGGATGATTATTTTTTGTTTATCCGCAATAGATGAAGCAGGCTTTCCGCACAGGTGCTCGATATGGCCAATTACGTCTGCATGATTTGACCGAAGCATCCATTGCCATGGCTGTTTGAAAGGCGTTCGCGGGAACGCCGATATGCGGGTTTAATACCTTCACAAACCAATATTTTGTTGGTTCGAAACCGCCACGGAAATTTCCCCGCAAGCGGGTTCTTGGGTATTAAACCCGCCCATCAGGGGATATAGTCCTGTTTTATGTATATGCCGGTTAACAGGCGGAAGCCTATGGATTCATCGGAAAGGCGCATTTTTTTATCCTCATTGGAAAGCTCGATATTCATTCTTGCGACTCCGCCATTCCAGTTTTTGCCCTCATAGGCAAAGAAAGAGCCTCTTAATTTGACGGTATGATACATATGCAATTCCCAGGAATTATCGGGCTTGAAGACCCATTGAATATTGATGCCGGAATACAATGGGTTTTCGTAATTCCAGATTCCGTACAGTTTTGCGTTATCGTGGTTGTTGTTGGGCAGGGCAGCTACAAAATCCAGCGCGGACAGTTTTGTCAAAAGGCTGATTTTCATGGTTTCTCCTCAAACGGGCATGCAATTCGGCGGCGCACACCGCATCCTTTTTATTTATAATGCATGCGTTTGCGCCCGTCAAATTTCTTTTACCGTCCACTTGTTGTCGCTTCCGCGCTCGAAGCGGCAAAAGGGCAGCTGGAGAACACGGCCGTCTTCCGTGGTAAGGGTAATACGGCCGCAGGCTACATTGACTTCGGTTATCTTCCAGTAATCGCCGTCGTAGCCGAGTTTGACCCCTTCCTGGGGAATGAGTTTGCGCTGTTCGCTGTAGAAGCCGTGCTCGTAGGCGAGGCAGCAGAGGAGCCGGCCGCAGGGGCCGGAGATTTTTATCGAGTTAAGGGAAAGGTTCTGATCCTTGGCCATTTTGATCGATACCGGTTTAAGCTTGTCCGACACCATATTGCAGCAGTAACCGCGCCCGCAGACGCCGAGTCCGCCCACGACACGGCTTTCGTCGCGTACGCCGATCTGCCGCAGCTCAATGCGCATGCGGAACACCGACACCAGATCCTTAACCAGTTCCCGAAAATCAACGCGGTTTTCCGCGGTAAAGAAAAACAAAATTTTCGGCTCTTCCAAAAGATAGTGTACCAAAACAAGCTTCATTTCCAGGCGGCGTTCCCCAATTTTTTCTTTACAGATCCTGAAAGCTTCCGCTTCCTGCGCGGCGTTGTATTCGGCCTTGGCAAGGTCTTCTTCGAAGGCGGGCCGCTCGATGCGGGTAATTTCGGCGGGAAAACAGCATGCGGGGCCGATCACCTGGGCAAGGTCCCGCCCGTAACGGGTGGGAACAAGAACCCAGGCAAGCGGGGCCAGCTCTTCCCGGTAGGCGGCAAGAAAGCTTTCGTTGGAATAAGCCAGACGCAGACGGTATACCGGCGTATCCGGCTCAAGACCCGCCGCGGCGTTTTGAACGATAACACCGGGGACTTCGTTTTCGTTGAGTTTGTCTTCGAGAGCCGCTATATCCTCTTCATCCATTCCTTCGTAGAGTTCATCTGCCATGGTGTTTCCTTTTTATGTTTTGCTATTCCAACAGGTCAACCAAAAGGCCGTTGATCTCTTCGATGCGGCCCAGCAGGGCCAGCTTTTCGCTCTGGCCCTTTAATATGCTTGCGGCCAGTTCTTCCAGTTTCGTGTCGATTACCTGTATTTTGACAAATATCAGCCGGCTGGTAGCTTTTTCCGGATCTTTCGGCCGCCGCGAGGGCGGTTTGGTCCAGTTGGGCACGCCTTCGACAAGTTCTTTGTCATAGGCGTTTTCAACTACATAATTGATAAAATTCCTTACAGCGCCTTTGTATTCTTTTATTTCCTCCGGCAGCGGACGCTTTGCCAGATTGTCGCCGGCGCTGCGAAGGGCGCCGACCAAGAAGGCGGTGGATTCTTCGGAAAAGGGAAGCTCGTCGGTTTTTTCAACATTGGACTTAAAGAGCGTCCCAAAAAGTCCTTTTTGGGATGAAACGGTTTTTTTATTCCGCAGCGCTTTTCCCAAAGGGCTGCGTTTTTGGGCCTCCGCCGCCGTTTCGCCGTAGGCGGCGGAATTGTACGGCGCCGCGTCGGGGAAAATAATATTAGCCATGCCGCTTGTCCCGGTATTCCTGCGAGGCCCGCTGCCAGCTCTCTTCGGTCTGGCAAATCCGCACCCGGCCGCTGATAAGGCAGCCTTCGTTTACTTCGATACGCCTCGTGGTAATGTCGCCCAGCACAATGGCCGTCGGAAGCACGACGAGCCGCTCGCTGGCCATGATATTACCGTCCACAATGCCGCCGACGGTGATGTTCGTGCCGGTGATGCTGCTCCGCATACGGGCCCCCTTGCCCACCACGACGCGGCCCTGGGCGTGGAGGTTGCCCTTGACGCTGCCGTCCACCCGCGTAAAGCCGCCCGCATCAATGTCGCCCCGGACAAAACTGGCCGGTCCGATAATGGTGTTTATCGCGAATTCAACGTCTTTGCCTGGGCGGACGCCTCTTGCCATTTTCCTGTTTCCTAGCGGCCCGGATTGGCCCGGATGTTAAGATACTTCATGGGGTTTACCACGTCGGAACCGATGTGCACTTCATAGTGCAGGTGGGGCCCCGTGGAACGCCCGGTGTTGCCAATGTAACCGATTGTTTCGCCCTTTACAACCGCCTGGCCTATTCCGACCCTGGCGGAGAGCAGGTGGGCGTAGCGTGTGTAGAAACCGTGTTCATGACGAATAATAATGTAGTTCCCGAAACCGCTGGGTTCGTAGCCCACGTAAGAGACAATGCCGTTGGCGGTCGCCACAACAGGGTCGCCCGAACGGTAGGTGGAAATGTCGATGCCGCTGTGCATGTGAACAGCGCCGGTAAAGGGATCGGGGGTCATGCCGAAGTAGGTGGTAAAGTGTCCTATGCCGCCGCGTATCGGCCAGATGCTGGGAATTTCTTCCAGAATGCCGCTTTGGTTGTTCAGAATGTCGCCAATCTCCTTGACCGGCGCCGCGGCGGCGGCCAGGTAAACGCCAAGCTGCCGCACATCCTCCGCTTCCTTGAGCACGTCATTGGAAGACTGGCCAAAGAACGATGAACGGTTCGGCAGCGCGGCCAACACGGTCTGGGGGTCGGTACCCAGGGTCGTAAGCGTATCGGAAAGCACCGCCTCGAAACTTTGGGCGGAACGGGAAAGCTGGGCGATTTCGCTGCGAAGCTGTTCCAGCTCCGCCTCTTTTTCGCGCAGACGATCGTCGTCGACAGAAAGGCTGCCGCGGGTACTCCCCGTAACGGCGCTGTACCAGAAGAACGAGCCGGCTATTCCAAAAAAGATGACGAAGGCAAGGCACAGGGAAATAACCGAAACGTGAAAATTGTAAACACGTTTTTCCGAATGGGGAACCAGTACAATCGTATACTGCCTCACCAGTACGCGGTAAATTACCCTAAAGAAAGCGGCGATTCTTCCCAAAAGCCACTCAAATCCGTTCTTTACCTTTTGAACCAAATTGTTCTCAAAACGCTTGTAGTAATGAGCCTGAGCCACTGCGCATCCTCCCTGAAATTCACCGTTTGACACTCCGCCCTGGGGCGGGGAACGTTATTCGACTTTAAAGCGGGAAACTTCTTTGACCAGCACATCGATATTGTCCTTGTTTTTCCCGCTGATATTGTTTACCTGGGTAACCGCCACATTAATCTGATCGGCGCCCATAGCCATTTCGTTCATCCCGTTGGTGATCTCCTGGGTTACCATTTCCAGGTTCTTGCTTTCGGTGATCACTTCGCGGCTCCCCTCAAGCATCTCCATGGATCCGCCCTTGACCTGCTGGGTAATCTCGTTGAGCTGACCAATCACCTCGAGGATCTGCTGGCTCCCCACACTCTGCTCTTCCATCGCGCTGCGTATATTGGCCGCCTGTTCGGAAACGGTTTTAACGCCTGTGTCGATGGCCTCAAACTTGTCGAGTACTTCCGCGGTGGCCCCGGTGATCTTTTCGATGGATTCGTGAATTTTCTTGAGTACGGCAGAGATCGTCTTGGACTGCTCGCCGGAACTTTCGGCAAGCTTGCGGATTTCATCGGCCACCACGGCGAAACCCTTTCCCGCTTCCCCCGCGTGGGCCGCTTCAATCGCGGCGTTCATCGAAAGCAGATTTGTCTGGCTGGCAATGCTTTCCATTACCGCGTTAATTTCGAGAAGGCCCTCGCTTTCGCGGGCAATCCCCTGAATGTCCGACGCGACATCCTGCAGCCCGTTGCGGCCCACTTCGGAAGCTTCGGCCAGCTGGCGCATGCTGTCGGCGTTTTTATTCAGGGTCGCCGTAACCGATTGAATGTTGGCGATCATCTCCTCGATGGCGCTGGAAGACTTGGAGACGCTTTCCGTCTGCTTTTCCACATGGACGTTGAGCCGGTCGATGTTAACGGTGATCTGCTCCATGGTGGCGTTTGTCTCGGTAACGGAAGCGCTCTGGTTGATGACGCGGCCTTTAATGCTCTGAATGTTGGCGGTAATCTCGTTGATCGCCGCGGCGGTCTCGGTCATATTGGCGGAGAGTTCGTTGCCGATGTCGAAAAGGGCAATGGACTGCTGCTTGATGGTAATGATCAGGGTCTTGATCTTCTCCAGAGTCAGGTTGAAGTAACGGGCAAGGTCGCCGACCTCGTCCCTGGAATTGACGTTGACGGTTTTTGTCAGGTCCCCTTCGCCTTCGGATATATCCTTAAGGGTAAAGGCTACGTTGGCGATGGGCCTGGCGATATTACTGGCCACCACGAAGGTAATCGCCCCGGCAATGATGATGGCGGCAACGATGATTATAATGGCGATTTGGGTAAGCCGTTTTACCGCCGCAAAAACATCTTCCTCCGGAACCGAGGCAAGAATCGTCCAGGCGGTTTTTACGCCTCCCACGTAAAAAGGATAGCTTTCAAAGATACGGCCGTGGTTCTGTCCCGAATTCGGTATTCCGGTTTTCAAGGTTTCCAGGGTGTCATTGACCGCCTGTTGTCCAAGGATGGCTGTCGATTCGGCATCGCTTATATTTCTGCCCACCTGTGTCGGATCGTAATGGGCCGCAATGGTTCCGTCGGTGGCATACATAACCGCCCTGCCGTTTCCGTAGGGTTTTATCTGGGCGATAACTTCGGACGATGAGCTAAGGTCCACC
>JAITBL010000057.1 GCA_031283575.1 Treponema sp.
ATTCTACCGTCTCGCTTGCGCTCGACTGGTAAATTATATTCTACCAGGTTGTAACATCTAAATAACTATAACTATATAAAAAAAGCGGGGAAGAAGAATATGAACCACAACGGAACACAAAGTAGACCGCTACGCGGTTAATCAGAAAGCACGAAGGTGAGAGCTTCCTCTTCCTTTGTGTCCTTCGTGCGCCTTTGTGGTTAAAAATTCTTAAACAGTACTTTTAGCTGTTACACGGTACTACCATCTCGCTTGCGCTCGATTGGTAAATCACATTCCCCCGCAGATTACGGGTGGTAATAACGGATGCGGTAATCGCCGATAGGGGCAAAGCCGATTTTATCGTACACGCTGCGGGCCGCGGCGTTGTTCTTTTTTACAAAAAGTGAAAACCGTTTTCCTTTTGGCAGAAGCCGCCGTATGATTTCGCGGGTAAGAGCGCCGGCTATGCCCTGCCCGCGGTAATCGGGGGCCACATAGACGCCGCCTATCTGAAAGCGGCTAAAAGATTCCGCGTTGATGTTGATCTTGCCGACAAGCCTGCCGTCCATTTCCGCGGTCAGCGTGTAAAACCCGAGCAGTATCGCCTTAAGGCCGTTTCGTACCGATTCGGGATTAAGCGCCGCGCCCTCGGGCAGCACCTCTTCCGCCTCGTAACCAAGCTGCAGCGGAAAGAGCCGTTCCAGATCCAGACCGTCGGCCTGCCTGATGGTGAGCCGCGGCGGAACGGGAACATTCCAGCGCGCGGGAATCCTGTCCTGGGCCCGATCCCAATTCATCAGATCGTACTCAAAACCGGCGGTGGAGAAAAAACCCCGCGCTTCCATACCCGCTTCCATCAAATCCATGTCGGAGGCCAGGCCCTGTGCGGCGTGTAATTTTTTACCGATGAACGAAAAAAAACGGGGAAGGATCAGGCCTTCATTTTTTATAAGGGATGAAGGAAAAGCGGCTGAACGAAAAACGGGAAACAGGATCCGGCGCGCATAGAGAAGAAGAGCGCTGCCGTCTTTGTTTTTCCACAGGCGATCTTTTTTGCCGCGTTTTAAAAAGCGGTAGGCGGCGCCCACGCAATAAGGTTCATTCAGGCGGAGCAGCGCTTCCGCCTGGGCAAGGTCCCCGTTGTGTACGTTAAGCCAGGGGTTCACGGCGACCCTTCGCGGGTAACGGGAATAATTCCCCCTCCGCCCGGATCTCCCCGTAGTACGGAGAAAGCCGCGGTAAACGAAAATTCCGAAGCGCTGAAAAGCGCCAGCGCGGAATCGATCCAGTCAAGGTTTTCAAGATAAACCGGATCGGCGGTGGAGAATACGATGACGCGCTTGTCCGAATTTTTCAGTTCCAGAAGCGGGCCCAGATCCTCGCTGCCCTCAAGGCAAAAAATTATCGTGTCCGACGAAGCGGCCAAACGCCAAAGGCCGCCGCTCCCCAGCACATAAGCTGCCGCGGCGGGAAAAGCCCTTGTCCCCACGGTAAAAAAAGCGCTGTAGCGGCCGGCCAGAAGCACCCGCCCCGCTTTGCTTTCGCTCAGGGGCGCGCTGCCTTTTTTGACAACGCTGATGCTGCGCGAGGCCAGGTTCTGAAAAAACGCGCGCGCCTCACCGTCGGGGATCCCGGCGCGTACCCGCGCCGGATCGGGAATGACGGCCGCGCCGCGCAGATAGCGGAGCTTGATCGCCAGCACCCGCTTTGCCGCGCCGCGCACACGGCCGCGAAAAACGGTATCCGTCCGCATGAGGGCGAGCAATTCGGTCCACACCGGATCAAGAAGGCCGGGAGTTGATGAAACGAGGATCATGTCGTTGCCGGCAAGCAGCGCCTCGCGGGCTGTGCGGGAAAGACTTCCCGTGGTCTGGACCGCGCCGTACATCATAAGGTCGTCGGTGATCACCATGCCGGTAAAGCCGATTTTTTGGCGGAGCATACTGTCTAAAAACCATCGTGAAAGCGAAGCCGGAACGGAACCGGCGGGAGTCCGCGGAAAAGCGAGGTGGCCGCTCATCACCGCGGGGAGACCTTCGCGGGCGAGCATGCGGTAGGGAATCAGTTCCCGTTCCCACAGTGTTTGTTCGTCCGCGCTGATCCGCGGCAGGGCGCCGTGGGAATCGAGGGTCGTGCCGCCGTGACCGGGATAATGTTTTGCCGTGGAAATAATTCCCGCGCGGGCCTGGCCCTTCATAAAGGCAATGCCCAAAATACCCGCGCGGACAGGATCGGAACCGAAGCTGCGGGTGCCGATAAGCGCCGAACCGCGGACGCTCAGAAGATCAACCACCGGCGCAAAGTTCATGTTGATTCCCAACAGGGCCAGTTCTTTGCCGGTATAGTAGCCCGCGCGGTAGGCGTCTTCGGGAAAGCCGCTTGCGCCTATCGCCATATTCCCCGGCGTCTCAAGGGTCCGGTCCTTGACGTGGCGGACCATGCCGCCTTCCTGATCGGTGGCGACGAGCAGGGGAATACCGTAAGGGCCGCCGAGCGAAGTTTTTTGCAGGACGCCGACGGTGCGCGCGAGCGTGTCGAGGTTGACCGCGTTCCAGCCGAAAACCTTGACGCCGCCTATGCGCCGCGCGGCGATCCATTCGAGTATCAGCGGCGTCGGCGCTTCGCCTGACCAGCCGAACATAAACGTCTGCGCCAGAGCGTCTTCGTCGCTCATGCTGTCCGCGATGGCCGCGGCGAGCGTTTCCGGATCTCCGCCGGAATTAAAACGCGGCGTTTGCGCGGCGAGCGGAAAAAAAACAAACAGCAGCAAACAAAACATTAATGCCCGCCGCCGCGCAAAAATCACCGGTATACTCCGCCCGACAAACGATTTATAATCAGGAATAGACAGCGCCCCTCAGTTCGTCAAGGTACATGGCGGCGCAGTGAGCGGCCACGGCGCCTTCGCCGGCGGCAACCACGACCTGGCGGAAGGGACTGGAACGCACATCCCCCGCGGCAAAAATTCCCGCCGCCGAAGTTTCCATGCGCTGATCGGTTATTACATAACCCGCTTCATCCAGGGCAACGCCCAGATCTTTTACCAGCTCCGTCCGGGGAAGAGATCCCGCAAAAATAAAAACGCCGTCCATTTCTTCTTCGTATGATCCCGCCGGACCTTCCAGCGCCACCTGCCTGACGTTTTTATCGCCCCTTATTTCTTTAAGCCGTGTGTTAAAGCGTACTTCAATGTGATCGTTGGCCAGGGTTCTTTCGGCCAGGGACTTTTGGGCGCGGAACATGGACTTGCGGTGTATCAGAATTACCCTGTCGCTCAGACGGGCCAGGTACTGGGCTTCGTCGCAGGCCGAGTCCCCGCCCCCGACGACAAGAATGCGCCTGCCCTTAAAGAAAGGCCCGTCGCAGGTGGCGCAGTACGAAACGCCCCTGCCGGCAAATTCCGCCTCGCCCGCGGCGCCGAGTTTGCGCCGGACGGCGCCGGTGGCAAGAATCAGCGCCGGCGCGCGAAGAATTTTTCCGCCGCTGGTGGCGACGGAAAAATCGCCGTTATCGCCGCGCCGCGCCGAAACGGCCCCCTCCATCACAAAGGACGCGCCAAAATCGCCTGCCTGCCGGTGAAGGTCGCGGGAAAAATCAAAACCCGACAGGGGCGGCGTATTCCCCCGCGCGACATTGCCGGGATAATTTTCAAGCACGTCAATATTGAGGGCCTGACCGCCGGGCGCCATTTCTTCGACAACCGTTACCTTGAGGTTTGAACGCGCCGCGTATTGGGCGGCGGTAAGCCCCGCCGGTCCTGAACCCAAAACGATCAAATCGGCGTCGATAGTATCCGTTGTATTCGCCATATTTATATAGTAATCAAAATGGAATATACTGTGAAGTATGAAAGCGCCGATACTCCTTCTCCTTTTTTTGGCTCCGGTTTTGTCCGCCCAGACAGCCTTTCCTTCGCTGGATGCCGATCCCCGCGCGGCCGGTTTTGTCCGCGGCGTTTCTTCCGGCGCGCGCAATGCCTGGCAGGATCTTGCGCGGGCGGCCCTGTGGGCGTCGTCGGTCAATTCCGGCGCGGCGCAGGAAGAACGCGCCGCCGGTTTTTACGAACGCGTGAGCGCGGCGGCCGCGGAACTGGCCGCCGCCCCGGACCTTCCTTCCGATCCACGGGCGCGGGGCGAGTATGTACTTACCTTTATTCACCGGCGCTTTCTCAAAGGCTATTCCGAGTATCAGACAAGGCTCGACGAAATTTTTGTTTCCGGCCGTTACAACTGCGTTTCCTCGGCGGTACTCTATCTTGTTCTTGGCATGTCCGCGGGCCTTGACATCGGCGGCGTCATGACGAAAGATCACGCCTTTGCCTCGGTACGGACGGGCGGCGCTTCTATCGATGTGGAAACGACCAATCCCTACGGCTTTGATCCGGGGAACCGCAAAGACTTTCACGACGGCTTTGGCAGAACCACCGGTTATGCCTATGTGCCTGCCCGAAACTACCGCGACCGCGCGGCAATTAACGCGGTGGAGCTGGTGTCGCTGATTCTGTCAAACCGCATTGCCGATCTTGAACGCGCCAACCGTTACGCCGAAGCGGTTCCCCTGGCGATCAACCGCGCCGCCCTGCTCAATGCTGATTCGGGCGCGGGCGCTTCCCCGCCGTCAAACGCCGATCGCGCCGCCTTTTTTGAAGATCCCCGGCAGGATATGATGAACCGGCTCTTCAATTACGGCGCGTATCTCGTCAGGGCGAACCGTGATGATGAAGCCATTGCCTGGGCGGAATATGCCGGCGCGCGTTACGAGGACGGCGAACGCTGGCAGGAATTTGTTTACGCGGCGGCGAACAACAAACTGGTGCGTCTTATCCGCGCCCGAAAAATTTCCGAAGCCCGCGCCGCGCTCGAGACGCTGCGGCCAAAATTAAGCGATCCCAATTACCGCGCCTGCGATTCCATGGTGCTGGAAGCGGAAACGGCGGACATGGTGAACGGCATCAAAAACCCCGGCGATTCACAAAGGGCCCTGGCCTTTATCGAAGCGAACGGAGAGCGCCTTCCCGAAAAGATACGCACGGATTTTCGGGACGGGGCCGTGCTCAAGGAAGGGGAGCGGATCGGCAGAACAGGAGACTGGCGCGGCGCGATGAACTGGATGAGCGCTTCCATCGAACGCTACGGCGCGAACTCCCCGTTTAATTCGGCGCTTCGTACCTTCAGGCAGAATGTGATCGGCAGTCTCCACAACCAGTTTGCGGCGCTTTTTAACAAACGCGATTACGCGGGCGCGAAGGCCTCGGTACAAAAGTCGCTGGAAGAATTTCCCGCCGATGCCCAATTGATCCGCGACCTCAACATGGTAAACCGCGTTTTGGAACAAAGCCGGTAAAAGAGCGCGCCTGACGTATGGCTTTTTTTATTCATGCCGACATAGACGCTTTCTTCGCTTCGGTGGAACAGCTTGATCATCCCGAATACCGGGGAAAGCCGGTGATTGTCGGCGGCCTTCCCGGCGACCGGCGCAGCGTTGTCTCAACCGCGTCCTACGAGGCCCGCGTCTACGGCGTACATTCGGCCATGCCCATTGTTCAGGCGGTCAAACTGTGTCCGCACGGAATCTACCTGCGGGGCAGCATGGCCCGTTACCGCGAAAAGTCCGGCGAGGTTATGGCGGTGTTCGCCGCTTTTTCGCCCGAGGTGCAGCAGCTTTCGGTGGACGAAGCTTTTCTCGACATTACCGGAACGGAAAAACTTTTTGGGCCGCCGCGGGAATTGGCGTACAAATTAAAAGCCGCGGTCCGCGAAAAAACGGGACTTACCGTTTCGGCCGGCCTTGCTTCGAACAAGTATCTTGCGAAAATCATTTCGGGAATGTCGAAACCGGACGGCCTTTTTATGGTAGAAGCGGGCGGCGAGGAAGCTTTTATGTGTTCGCAGCCGGTAACCAAAATTTGGGGAGCGGGCGCAAAAACCCAGGAAGAATTAAAAAAACACGGCTTTAAAAGCTGCGCCGATTTGCACCGGCTTTCGCCCGCGATGCTCGCTTCGATCTTTGGCAATTCGTTCGGGGAATTTTTGTACCGCGCCGTACGCGGTCAGGCGGCGTCGGCTTTTGACGGCGAACGGGGTACAAAATCAATGAGCGCCGAGCGCACCTTTCCCTACGATCTCTTTGATGAATTTGAAATCGAAACCCAGCTCTTTAACATCTGTTCGGAACTTATGTTCCGTCTGCTTCACTCTCCCTATCAAAGCAGAACCATCACGATAAAAATACGCTACGGCGAGGATTTTTCCACGGTGGGCGCGCGCGAAACTTTTCAAACGGCGCCGGCCGCGTTTAACGAACTCTACGACCGGCTCCTTGCCCTCTTCAGGCGCAAGTACGAAACGGGCCGCGGGGTCAGGCTTCTTGGCGCGGGCCTGAGCGGCCTGGAAGAACGCGAAGCCCTGCGCCAGGGCGATCTCTTTGGCGAAGAAAGCGAAAAAGAACGCAGGCTGGAAAAGTCGATCCTTGCCATCAACGACAAATTTCCCAACGCCGTACAGCGGGGAAGAAACTGGCTGGGAGAAAAATAATTGTCTGTCAGGCGGGGAATCAGGCAATTCATTGCCGGCAAATCCATCCATGGGGTACAGCTTTGACGAAAGCGGCGCAGGAAAACAAAGAGTATCTTTCCAGACAGCTTATTACCTATATCGGCAACAAACGCGCCCTTCTCGATTTTATCGGCCAGGGAATGGCGCGGGTACAAAAAAAACTCGGCAAAAGAAAATTGCGTTTGTTTGACGTGTTCAGCGGTTCGGGCGTTGTCGCGCGTTACTTTAAGCAATATGCCGATTTGCTGATCGTCAATGATCTTGAAAAATATTCGGCGATTGTCAATGAATGTTATCTGGCAAACGCGGAGGAGCGTGATATTCCGCGCCTGCGTTCATATTACGATGAAATAACGCGCGGCGCGGCGGCAAAACCCCGCAGGGGTTTTATTGCCGAATTGTACGCGCCCCGCGACGACCTTCACATACGAAAAGGCGAGCGTGTTTTTTACACTTCGCGGAACGCCCGCTACCTTGATACGGCAAGGCAGCTTATCGGCGCGATTCCGGAAGCCGAACAAAAGTTTTTTCTGGCGCCGCTTCTGTCGGAAGCTTCGATACATGCCAATACTTCGGGTGTTTTTAAGGGCTTTTACAAAAACAGGGAAACCGGCGCCGGTCAATTCGGCGGCGCGCGCCGTGACGCGCTTTTACGGATCGAGGGCGACATCGAGCTGCCCTTTCCGATCTTCAGCAATTTTGACTGCGAAAAAATTATCTGTAACGGCGACGCCAATAAAATAATCGGCGATGTGGACGAAGTTGACGCGGCATACATCGATCCGCCCTACAATCAGCACCCCTACGGTTCAAATTATTTTATGCTGAACCTTATCGCCGCCTACCGCCGTCCAAAAAATATCAGCGCGGTTTCGGGAATTCCGTCCGGCTGGAATCGCTCGGATTATAACAGGCAGCATGCGGCGTTAGACGTATTTGCCGATTTGGCAGGCAGAATAAAGGCAAAGTACCTGTTGATTTCATTTAATTCGGAAGGTTTTATCGGCCTGCCCCGCATGCTTGGCCTGCTCAAAAAAATCGGAAAGGTCGACGTGCTTGAAACCAGATACAATACTTTTCGGGGCAGCCGCAATCTTGGCGGGCGGCCCATCCATGTAAAAGAATATTTATACCTCGTGGAAAAGAAATGACGCGCGGTCAGCTTGATGTCGTCAAGCCGCGGATACTTTTGTTACAGCTTTCCAAATCAAAGCGCTCGGGGTCATAGGCGCCGCCGTCCCGTTCAAGGGCAGAAATAAAACGGCGAAAGCGAAGGGGGCCGTCGATAAAGCGGGGCGGGGCGGCGCCTTCGCCGGCGACGCAGCTGATACGCTCGCCCGGATGCGGCTGGTACAGGGAAAGGATCATGATTTTGACGGTCCACCTTGCGCCCGCCTCGCAGAGGAATTCACTCGTACCCTGACGGCGCAATTCACCAATGGTCAGTTCCTTCGATATTTTCGCCTCTTCAGGACCGGCGTTGATCGCGCTGAAAAAACCTTCGATTAAACGCGTCGGCCGCTCCACGGCCTCCGCTTCTTCTTTGTGTGGCGAAGGTTCAAACGCTCCATGTCCCGGCACTTGCGTGCCGGAACCCGGCGCGTTTAAACCTTCGGTCAACGGATCCGTCCGTTCCGCCTCGTCTTTCCAGCCGAAAAGATTCTGGATAATGACGTAAAGTTCCCGCAGGGTGTTGGCGGCGGGCAGCACCAGACGCCGCCAGATACCGGTTCCGCCCAGGCTGATCTGTACGGTATACCAGTGATCTTTCGCGCCGGCGTTTTTTTTGAGCAGTGAAAAATTGCTTTTGCGGTAACTGTGCAGCGCTTCGTTAATCAGATCGCGGATATCCTCGTATGTTTCGATCATAGAATCCGCCGAGTTTTCCATGGCGTCAAGTTCGGTGGACGGGGGCGTTTCGTTACTGTCCAGATCTTCGAGCATGCTCGCGGCGTGTCCCTGAATCTGGGAAAGCACCACAAAGGTATGGTTGGGAAGCCAGGAAGGATCGATGTCGCTCTTTTGAATACGCGCCGCCAGTTCCACTACGGCGGTGTGAAGTTCCGCTACCCGCTGGCGGATGGATCCCATGGGGCCGTCCACAAACGGCGAATATTCCATTTTAAGTTCGCGCCATACATCCGACACATAACCGGCCAGATATTCGCGGTCACGGCCGCTTAAAGCCGCGGAGGGCGGGATGATACGCTCAATGATGTGTTCGATTGAAGCCGTCTGCTCCGCCGTCTCCGCTGTTTTCGCGGGTGTTTCCCGCGGCCTGGTGGAACAGCGGTACAGGTCGTCCCGGACATAGGCCTGTATGACATACTCCGAAATGGGGACGCCGTGGCGCAGAAGCATTTCCTCGACCACCGTACGATCCGGAAGGCTCCTGATCCCCTCAAGGTCCTTGCGATCGGGAATGTCCTTGCCCGCGTACCAAAAACGGGTCTCAATGCCGTAAGGCGCCGTTTCGATACGATCGGTTTCACTATAGAGAAATTCTTCCATAGAAAGGGCCGGCGTCTCGCGAAGGCGTTCCCCGCCGAACCATACGGCAAAGGCAATCTGTTCTTCCGTGGAAGAAGCGGGGCCCAGGTACTCAAACGATCGCAGAAAACCGGTTTCGGCGGCGGCGATCCACGTATCAATATCCCCGCCGCTCCAGGCGCCCTTTTCGATCCGCTCCAGATCGAAGATGCCTTCTTTCCAGTCGGCGGTCTTTACCACAAAACGGTCGCCGGGAACAAAGGAACACTCGCGATAAATGTTGCGCATGTCCACCGTGTGAATGGACACTTCGGGCGGGTCCTCGTAGGCGTCGGCGTTGTAGGCCTCTTCGTTTGCGGGATTATCCCTGGCCACATATTGGGGGGCGTATTCTTCGCCAAAAAGGGTGAAAAACGGATAGAATTCTTCGGGCTCCGCCTCGGTGGTGGTGGGGGGAATCACCTTGCCTTTCCAGCGGAAGCAATACTCCTGGGGGAGCAGCGCCGGATTTGCCCAGGGAAGACAACGGTGCCCGGGAATCAGTATGCCGTTGGCGATTTCGAGCCAGGTCGGGGTTATTACAAAGCTGGCCGGCTCAAAAACGCCGCGCCGCGAAATCCAGCGCTTTCCCCCCATGGGAAAAGCCATCTGCCGCGACTCGATCAGGGCGGCAATTTCCCCGGCCAGCCTTCCCCCCCGTCTCGGTTCAACCATCCTTACAAAGGAAGTAATATCATCCAGAGAAAAAGGCTCGGTTACATTCTCGAGAAAATCATACAACGCGTCTTCCTGGTTAACGGTCATAATGTTTCTTTTATTATATCTAAAAAGCAGGGGAAATACAAGGTTTTTGTGGATTTTTACGTCACCGGCGGCGCAAAAATCCACCTGCGGCTCTAGTTCGCGGGCAGTACCGTAAAGTTAAAGCCGGTCGTAACGGTCTCCACCGCCGGGCCCTCCGGCGCGTAGCGCATCGTCAGGCCACGGTAGCTTTCGGCGCGGCGCACCGTTTCTCCGTCTGTCTTCCACACCTTGTTGAATTCCGCCGCGAGGTTTTCAAACTGCCGCCGCGCCGCGACAACCTTTATCGTGTCCTGACCAAAGGGCGCCCGCAGAACATAGGTAATGGCGTCCGATTCGGGGATGGTCCGCGTTATACGGGCCGCAAGCCGGTTGTCGGTGTTTTTCTCGTTGGGGTAGATAAGCTGCATGTCGCCGTTCAGGTCGATATGGTACACCTTGAAAAAACAATCCGCGTCCGCCACTATGCTGATTTTCAGTTCGTCCCCGTCAAGGTAGGTCCGGGTATCAGAGTCGGGCCAGGCCCTCAGGGTAAAAGCCTGAACGGCAGGCGCGGGCGTGTTGAGCAGCCCCTCGCGCTTTTTGATCTCCGTCAGGGTCGTGTTCTCCGGCAGCAGGGCAATGCCCAGCCGTTCCAGTTCCGCCGCGGAAATGTTAAAATCCCTTGTGTTCAGAATTACGCCGCCGGGTTCGCTTGTCAGG
>JAITBL010000126.1 GCA_031283575.1 Treponema sp.
TCATTTTCATGGTGGACATCTTCTTCGTCCGGTTTTGTTTTTACCTCGATAATCGAGCCAGTCCCATTTGGCACGATACTCCGCCGCGGAGAATCCCGCGGCGGTTCCGGTGAAACCGGCTAAAACTTGATCGCGTAGCCCAGCGTAAGATTAATTCCGCGGCGGGTAAACAGATCTATTTTGGAACCGTCGCCGAGCTTGACCGGGCTAAAATCGTTCAGGAAGCGCAGATCGGCGACGATGGAACCGGGACCGACTTTATAGCCCGCCGCCACACCCGCCGTTATTCCCAGGCGTGTATTGATGGAATAGTCTTCTTTCCCGCTGCCTGTTCCCACATAGACCGTCCGCTCCGCCTTTAATTTGCCAAGGGGAATCGAAACATAGGGACCCGCCAGCACACCCAGCGTAAAGGGCCCGTCAAGAAAGTCGTACCGCGCAAGAACGGGTATTTCAAGCGAGGTGAAGGAAGCCTTTACTTTCATAACCTTCCCATACCCGGGATAACTTGTGTCTACCGTCATCCCGTTATTTATCATCAGTCCCAGTTCCGCCTGTATGGAAAATTTGGGAAAGATCGTATAACCCCCGTAGACGGCGGCCGCAAAAACCCAGTTCGAACTGTCGTCAAAGGAAAGACCCGTGGTCGAAAACTCATTCTCCACACTGTCCTTATAATCACCCTCAAGCTTGTTGAAGGCAAAGCCCGGCCCCAGTCTTCCGCCGACGGTCCAGCGCGTCTGCGCGCTGACCGTCAATGTGGTAACGGCCAGTACCGCCGCCGCCAGTAAAAAACGTTTCATATCTGACTCCCTGTGTTTTTTTTGATCACCCTGGTATCAGGTAACCGATACCGCAATCGCGGTATCACATGAATAATATAGTGCGATTATGGTACTGTCAAGCAACAGATACCGAAATTGCGCTATTTTGTCTCCGATGGAAACAAATTTCAGGAAAAACCTGAGGGCGGAGCTTGATTATCTTGGTTTAACCGTTAAGGAATTGAGCGCGAAAACAGGCATCGCGAAGGGAACGCTGGACAGCTACCTGGGAGTACGCGCCTCAATGCCGCCGGCGGATTTGGCGGTCAAAATCGCCGGCGCACTTGGAGTATCGGTCGAATACCTCGTTTCCGGAGAAAAAGAAAAGGTTCCCTTTCCGGTTTACGATCATACTTTTCGCTCAATTATGCGGATCATTCCGGGGCTCGACAAAAAGGATAACGAGGTTATCCTTGAATTGGCAAAGACCTTCAAAAAACGGGCGGGCACGGCTTAGCGGGTCCTGTTTAAGGTTGCGCAATTTCCCGCAATGGTCTAAACTTGGACGTATGACAATATCAACCTATATCGTAAAACCCAAGCTGCCCAATGCCTTGAAGCCGCTGGAGGAGATTGCCCGGAACCTCTGGCTTTCCTGGAATTTTGACGCGGTTCAGCTTTTTATCAGGCTGGATTACGACTGCTGGCTGCAGTCCCAGCAGAGTCCCGTGCGGACGCTGGGGATGGTAAGCCAGGAACGGCTTGTCCAGGCGGCCAGGGACGACTCCTATCTGGCCGCTCTGGAAGAGGTCTACACCCGCTTCCAAAAGTACAAAAAGGGTGAAACCTGGTACCGCGGCCCGCGCAAGGATGTGGTGGCCTATTTTTCCATGGAATACGGTATGGATGTGTCCCTTCCCATATATTCGGGAGGTCTCGGCATTCTGTCGGGAGACCACATGAAAACTTCGTCCGATATGGGGCTTCCCCTGGTGGGCGTCGGCCTTCTCTACCGCCAGGGCTACTTTACCCAGGCCCTCAACGCCGACGGTTTTCAACAGGAAAAATATCCGGAAAACGACTGGTACAACATGCCAGTTGAGCTTAAAGTTGACAAAAACGGCGAGCCTGTCAAAATCAGCGTTGATATGGCGGGCCGCCAGGCTTCCGCCCAGATCTGGGAAGTCAAGGTCGGCCGCAGCTCACTCTTTCTCCTTGACACCAATATCGAAGAAAACGCCCCCGACATCCGCAACGTTACCGCCGCCCTCTACGGGGGCGACAAGGAAACACGGATTCAGCAGGAAATTCTCCTTGGCATTGGGGGAATCAGGGCGCTCCGCGCGCTGGGAATTAACCCCGCGGCGGCCCATATGAACGAAGGCCACGCGGCCTTTCTTGCCCTGGAGCGTATCCGCGAAATCATGACCGAAAAGGGCTTTAGTTTTTACGAGGCGCTGGAAGCGGTCTGGCCCACGAACATTTTTACCACCCACACGCCGGTTCCCGCGGGAAATGAGCGTTTCGACACGGGCCTTCTCGAAAAATACTTTAAGGGCTGGACGGAGATCCTGGGCATTTCCTGGAAGGATTTCCTTGCCCTGGGCCGCGAACACCCCGAGGACGATCACGAAAACTTTTGCATGACCGTGCTGGCCCTCAAGTGCGCCGCCTATGCCAACGGCGTCGCCCGTCTTCACGGGGTCGTAAGCCGCGGTATGTGGAAAGGACTGTGGCCCGCCCTGCCCCTGGACGAAATACCCATTCACCATGTGACCAACGGCGTCCACCCCCGTACCTGGGTGTCGAGTCCGATGAACGACCTTCTTGACCGTTACTTCGGCCCCCATTTTGATGAAGAACCCACCGACCTGGCGATCTGGAACCGCATGGACCGGATCAGCGACGAGGAACTGTGGCGTACCCACGAGCGGAGGCGCGAACGGCTCGTGGCCTTTGCCCGCAGCCGTATCCGCGATCACCTAAAGCGTACCGGCGCCGTCGAACGCAAGGTACAGCAGGCCGAAGACGCCCTTTCGCCCTATGTCCTTACGCTGGCCTTTGCGCGGCGCTTTGCCACCTACAAGCGCGGCAATCTGCTGCTCCGTGATCCCGAACGGCTCATCAGGCTTCTCAAGGACAGCGAGCGGCCCATACAGCTGATCTTTGCCGGCAAAGCCCACCCCATGGACATGCCCGGCAAGGAACTGATCCGCGAGATCATTCACTTTGCCGAAAAGAACGACGTGCAGAGCCGTATTGTTTTTATCGAAAACTACGACATGGGCGTGGCCCAGTATTTGACCAGCGGCGCCGACGTGTGGCTTAATACCCCGCGCCGCCCGATGGAGGCCAGCGGCACCAGCGGCATGAAGGCGGCAATGAACGGCGTCCTTAACTGCTCAATCATGGACGGCTGGTGGGACGAAGCCTACAGCCCCGAAGTGGGCTGGGCCATCGGCCACGGCGAACAGTATCAGGATGAAAAACTCCAGGACGACATCGAAAGCAAGGAACTCTACGATCTGCTGGAGCGCGATATTATTCCCCTCTTCTACCAGCGCGGCCGTGACAACCTTCCCCGTGAATGGATTAAACGGATGAAAACCTGCATGCGCGAAATCGGCCAGTCGATGTCGAGCCACCGCATGCTCATGGATTATTCCAACAATTTTTACTTTCCCGCCCTTAAAAATTACCGGCGCATTATCAAGGACGACTATGCCGAGTCAAAGGCGCTCGCCGCCTATCTGTCAAAACTCCGCGCCGCCTGGAACAACCTGCGGATCAGCAAGGTCGAAAGCAACGTCCGCCCCGTGATGCAGCGTGGCGACTTTCTTACCGTCACCGCCCACATCGACCTGGCGGGCATGGGCCCCGATGAACTACAGGTGGAATTGTATTACGGCGCCGTTTCCAACCAGGGCCGCGATATCCGCGGCGCACTGCGTACCGAAATGAAACCCCTCAGGCAGGAAGAAAACGAGTGGCTCTATCAGGTGCGGATCGAATGTTCCGAAACAGGCCAGCAGGGCCACACCGTGCGCATTCTGCCGAAACACGAAGCGCTGGTGCACCCCTACCGCACCGGTTTAATTAAGTGGGCGTAGGCGTTAAATAAAATACATGGGTTCTTCCCCGTGCATGGCGGTTACCTGGGCAAGGGTTTTGTTGTCGATTACATCGGCGATGATGGCGTTAAGTTTATTGTAGACCATAACGCGCAGGCAGCGCTGTAGAGCGTTTTCGCTGTTGGTGACCGGCGGCTCGGTGGTAAGCATGTCACCCTCAAGTACGCTCAGCGCGTCTCCCATCACAATTTCCGACGGGGGCCGAGCGAGGCAGTAGCCGCCCGAAGCTCCTTTGACCGAACGGATGATACCGGCGCGCTTGAGGAAGGGGGCAAGCTGTTCCAGATAGCGCAACGAAATCCCCTGCCGCGCGGCCGCTTCGGCGAGGGTTGAAAGTTCCCCCTGGTGTTCGGCAAGATCGATGAGGAGGCGTACTCCGTAACGGCCCCGCGTTGAAATTTTCATATCTGATAGGAACCGTCTTCCATGGCCCCGTAAGCCCTGGACAAATCGGCAAAACTAAGGTTATCGGTGAATTTTCTTATCGCCCGATACAGATCCTCCCAGATGCCCAATGACTGGCAGTTTTTTCTGCGCTTGCACGATTTATCGGTAACGCAGAAAACAGGTTCAAGGGGCCCCTCGACAACCAGAAGAACTTCGGACAGGGTAATTCGGCCGGGCGTTTTTCCCAGCGTATAACCCCCCAGCGAACCGCGCGTTCCCCTGAGCACTCCCGCCTTTCGCAGCGGTATAAAAAGCTGCTCCAGATAGCCTTCGGAAATTCCCGTGGCTTCGGCAATGGTGTGGGTACTGGCAACGGCGCCGGGGGGTAATAGACAAAGGTACAACAGCGCCTCCAGAGAGTAACGCCCCTTGGTCGAAATCTTCATCTACACCCTCTCATCTTACTGCGCGTCCCAGAGCCAGGTTGAAAGATAGCGTTCTCCGGTATCGGGCAGAACCGCCACGATGGTTTTACCCTTGTTTTCGGGACGCTTTGAAACGGTCAAGGCCGCTTCCAGCGCGGCGCCCGATGAAATGCCCACAAGAATTCCTTCTTTTCTACCGAGCGCCCTCGCCGCTTCCCCGGCTTTGACTTCATCGGTCTGATAGATTTCATCGATAACCTTGGGATCGTAAACCTGCGGCTGAAAACCCGCGCCTATGCCCTGAATCTTGTGAGGGCCGCTCTTGCCGCCCGACAAAACAGGCGATCCCGCCGGTTCTACGGCAATGACTTTAACCGAGGATTTTTTCGCCTTAAGGAATTTTCCGGCTCCGGTCACCGTACCGCCGGTCCCGACGCCGCCTATCAGTATGTCGACTTTTCCCTGCGTATCGTCCCAGATTTCCGGCCCCGTGGTTTTTTCGTGTACGGCGGGGTTCGCGGGATTGTTGAACTGCTGGGGAATGTAGGAATTGGGAATCGACGCGGCCAGCTCTTCGGCCTTTTTGATGGCGCCGGTCATGCCCTTGGCGCCCTCGGTCAACTCAAGCTCCGCGCCAAGCGCCGCCAGAAGCTTCCGCCGTTCGATACTCATCGTTTCCGGCATGGTGAGGATCAAACGATAGCCCTTGACCGCCGCCACAAAGGCAAGGCCTATACCGGTATTGCCGCTGGTGGGTTCAATCAGAACCGTTCCTTCCTTTATGTCGCCTGATTTTTCTCCCGCTTCGATCATCGCAAGGGCGATTCTGTCTTTTACGCTTGAAAGCGGGTTAAAATACTCAAGCTTGACATAAACTTCCGCTCCGCCTTCATTGATCTTGTTAATTCTTACCAGGGGGGTTTTCCCGATAAGATCCGTAATTTTTTCCGCGCGCATGGCGTCCTCCAATTTTTCGGCAGAGCCGATATTCTAGTATTTTACCAAGATTACTAGAATATCATTTCACGGCCCGCCTGTCAAGCTCCGCTTCCGAAGGCGTCGAGCGCCATTATCTTTTTATAAGCCTTCTCGTCGAGTGTGTAAAGCTGGATAAGAAGGAAGGCGCACAAAAAGATAAACGCCGGAAGGGGCCCGATGATAAGGCGTATCGCCAGTTTCGCGCCGGCGCCCTGAACGGCGTTGGCCTCATAGCCGCCGGCGCTCAGAATAAGCCCCGAAAGGAACACCGAAAGGGCCGTTCCCGTCTTGGAAATAAAGGTCCAGATTCCGTAATAGGCCCCTTCCTTTCGTTCCCCCGTGCGGACCGCGTCGTACTCGACCGCGTCGGGAATCATCGCGAAGGGCGCCACATAACTAAAGCCGACGCCGATTCCCGCGTAAACAAGCAGCAGAAGAAAACCGGCCGGCGGGAGCAGATGCCCGATTGCGGAAACCAGCAGGCAGGCGGTGCCGATAACGACAAAGCATATCTGGTAGCTGCGTTTTTTTCCTATCCGTCTGGAAACCAGCACCGACACGGGAATAAAGAGCATCGCCGTAAAGAGCAGTACGACCATTGCCAGCGTGGTGGCGTCGAGCATGAGGAACGAAAAATCCCGCGGATACAAATATTGTATATAGTAGACAAGTATGCTCTGCAAAAAAGTAATCCCCGTCATGTGGAGGGCATAGGTTAAAAAGAGCACCACATAGGGTTTGTTGGTAAATACCGAAAGATAGGTGGCGAAAAAACCGCCGCGGGGAATGTCGGCGCGGCGGAGGCGCTGTTCCCGCGTGCCAAAAAAAGTAATCAGCGTAACGGCCGCGACAAGGGCGCCCAGGCAGAGGCCCATACGTGACCAGCCCGTCCTGCCGCCGCCCAAAGCGCCGGAGAGGGGAAGCGCCGCCGCCGCGCCGATGATCGTGCCGATGACGGCGCAGCCGAAGCGATAGCCGTTAAGACTGGTCCGTTCGTGATAGTCGCCGGTAAGTTCCGGCGTAAGCGAGGAATACGGCACGTTGAGAACCGTACTCGCCGTATTGACGAGTATCAGGGCGCCGGCGGCCCAGAAGCTGAGCAGAACCGCCGAAGCGATGGCCGGGGCGGAAAAGAAAAGCCACATGGAAAGCATCATGGGTACGGCCCCAAAGAGCAGATAGGGCCGGCGGCGTCCAAAGCGGGTAATGGTCCGGTCGGAGATAAATCCCATAAGCGGGTCGGAAACGGCGTCCCATACCTTGCCGGCCATAAGCGCCGCGCCCGCGAGGGCGGCGGCAAGACCCGCCACATCGGTAAGGTACTTGAGGCACCAAAAGCCCATAAGGGTAAAGAGCATGTTTCCGCCCAGGTCAAAAATGCCGAATCCCAGCTTTTGCCCTATCGAGAGTTTTCCGCCCGCCATTGCCGCTCCTGTCAACCACTATGCTAGCTTGATAGCTATGATAATAGATATGATAGAAATATGATAGAACAAACAGGAATTTTCCGCCATAGCGTCCAAAAAATTCGACAATTCGCCCTTTTGGGTTTATAATTCTATACCATAGATTCGGGATTACCCCGTTTGGGGATAAATTTTTGAGGAGGTCTTTATGACAGGAGCCGGATTGGTTATTCTGTTCGTGATCGCGATTGTGGTGATGATTCTCGCGATTTCAAAGTTCAAAATTCATCCGTTTCTCGCGATTATGGCGGTGTCGCTGGTCTTTGGACTCAGCGCGGGAATTCCGCTGGTCAACATAACCGGCGAGGACGGCAAGGTAACCCAGGGTATTGCCAATGTGATTGGCCTGGGCTTTTCGGGGACCTTTACCAGCATTGGCATCGTGATCATCCTTGGCGCGCTTATCGGTACGATTCTCGAAGTGACCGGCGCGGCGTTCAAGCTTGCCGAAATGATAGTCAAGCTGCTGGGGCCGAAACATCCGGTACTGGCCATGCAGATCATGGGCTGGGTAGTTTCCATTCCCGTATTCTGCGACTCGGGCTTTGTGATCCTCGACCCGATCCGCAAGGCGCTGGTCAAGCGCACCAAGGTAAGTTCGATTGCGATGACGGTTGCCCTTTCCACGGGGCTCTATTCCTCCCACGTGTTTATTCCGCCTACGCCGGGGCCCATCGCCGCGGCCAATACCCTCTTCGGCAGCGCCGAAGCGGCGGGAACCCATCTGCTCCTCGTCATGGGCCTGGGCGTTCTGGTTTCCATACCGGCCCTTATCGGCTCCCTATTGTTTGCGCAGGCCGTGGGAAAAAAAATCAGATCGGCGGAAGATGAGGAACTGGCGTCATCGTCAAAGAGTTACGAAGAGCTCGTTGCCGCCTACGGCAAGCTCCCCGGCGGCTTTATTTCTCTGGCGCCGATCATTGTGCCGATCATCCTGATGGCGCTTGGTTCCATCGCGTCCATGGCAAAATGGACCGGTTTTGCCCTTAAGCTCTTTAGCTTTCTGGGAACGCCGATCATCGCGCTTGGCGCCGGCGTACTTTTCGCGGTTGCCCAGATGTCGGCGGCAAAAAAGCTCGACAAGTTTTATGAAACCACCAACGAGACGCTCAAGGTCGTGGGACCCATTCTCTTTATCACCGCCGCGGGCGGCGTACTGGGGCGCGTGATCGCTTCGACCTCGCTGGTAAGCTATATCACCGCCAATGCCCAGGCAATCGCCACGGTGGGAATTTTCTTCCCGTTCCTCCTCTCGGCGATACTTAAAACGGCCCAGGGTTCGTCCACCGTGGCGCTGGTTACCGCGTCGGGAATTGTGGCGCCGCTCCTCGGCGTACTGGCTCTGGATTCCCCTGTCCGCACGGCCCTGACGGTCATGGCGATAGGCGCAGGCGCCATGACGGTCTCCCATGCCAACGATTCGTACTTCTGGGTGGTTACCAACTTTGGCGGCATGACGCCCGAGCAGGGCTACAAAACCCAAACGACGGCGACGCTCGTAGAAGGCCTCTGCGCCATGGTGGGAATTTTTGTGTTAAGCCTGATTTTGTAAGGTCCACAGCGCGCCCGCCGGTTCGCCCGCTTAATCGGGCGCGAACCGGCCGGGCGGCCGGGAACACGCCGGAAATCCGGCGGGTTTCCGGCTTTTGCCGCCTACCTGGTGTTTTTATATTTTCCGCGTAACTTCTCGAGGGATCGTACAAGCGGATTCTGATATCCGCGCTCCACAGTATGCTGACGTGATTCTTGTGTAAGCATGCGAGTTTGGCGTCGAGTGTTGGATCGAGTTTCCCCAAGTGGTCGCCCTTGATCTCGTCGGAAATAATCGCCGTGGCTTCGTTGGCGTATTCTTCCCTAAAAGACTCGATATCGCCGGATAGTCCGATTGCCGGACGGGCAGTTTCCGTTAAAGAAGGCTGTTTGGGGAAATCCCCAAACAGCCTGTCCCAGGAGGATTTTTTTTAAATAACGTTCCGCCCTCAAAG
Organism: Treponema sp.; assembly: GCA_031283575.1. Classification (GTDB taxonomy): domain Bacteria; phylum Spirochaetota; class Spirochaetia; order Treponematales; family Breznakiellaceae; genus JAIRYT01. Next base: position 9,137 of record JAITBL010000126.1, read on the forward strand.
CGGGTAACGGGCCGCCCCCGGTACGGGGGCCCCTTCATACTATTTACCCTAGAACTTCCACACAAAGTCCACGTAGAAGACATTGGTAAGCCGGCTGCTGCTTTTACCGCCGTTGTATTTGCCGTCGGGCCCCATCTCGTAGTTGACGATGTCGCCCAGTTCAAGCGCTGTTTTCGAATCAAAGTTGAATTTGACCGAAGGCCGTACGGCAATAACCGAAAGCTCCGAGTCGTAGTTGGGCTTGTACGCATCGTCGGCGTGCAGAAAGTTGTACTTCCCTTTTGTCCCTGCAACATCAAGAGCCGGCGCGCCGGCCAGGTAATACATGGCGTCCAGCCGGGGAACAATTTTGCCGATAGCGTAACTTACCCAGGGACCAACCTTAATGCCAATATCCGAACCTTCGACCTGGTTCAGGAACTGGCCGGCGTTCAGTCCTATCGTAAGCTTGTCGCTTATGGCGTAGCTGACGGCCTCGAAAATATCAACCTTTCCGGTGTCGCTAAAATCGTCGAGGTCCGTGACTCTGCCCTCAACAACGAAGCCAAGTTTGGGTACGGAAAGCAGCCTGAAGCCGACAATCGCGAGGCTGGGATCCTGCGTTGCTACAGTACTGTCAATTCCGCCCGTGGTTTTGCCTTCATTGCGGACGCTCGCGGTAATCTTGAATACGTCTTCCATCGTGTACCCCAGGGCAAACGTGTACTTAAGCGGGGCATCCGTGTTTATGTCGTTGTTGTTTCCCATGAGAAGAGTATTATTGCCGCTGCCACTGCCGTTGGACCCCATATAGGCGCCTACGCCCGCGTCCAGACCCGCGACACTCAGCTTGACCAAAACGCCGAGACCCTCGCCGACATCGTCGTTGATAACGCCGCCGCTGTTCCAGGTGCCGTCGTCAACCAGTCCGCCGTTTATCGTCAGTATGTCCAGCGGCTTGATCCACCCGTAAACATACGGAAAGCCAATCACCTGGTTACTCCCCACCTGGGACTGAAAGCGGAATTTGGCGCCCGCGCTGCTGTCCGCGTTGGTGTAGGAACCGTTAAGGCGGAAGCGGTAGCCGAACTGCCCCGAATCAACGCCGAACGCGGTAAGGTAAGGATCGACATCCTCCTCGTTGGTATACACATACCCAAAACCGCTGTTAACATAACCGTCCCACTTAAACTCCTGGGCGAAGAGTCCCGCCCCGACAACCGTGATGAAGATCGAAATCAATAGAACTTTTTTCACAACTATACTCCTTCTTTGGTGTAATCATGCCGCGCATGACATTGTCACCATACGGAAGAAGATTTCAGGTTTGGTGAATATCAGATGAAAATTTGACTAATTGCGGCGTTTCCGGAGCGGGGTATGTACCCCACGGACGGAATCAAAGCGCCTGTATTGAATTTCTTGCCGGTATCCGTTATGGTAACGGTGTGAACATGACTGGAAACAGCGTCTTTTTCCCAAAAGCGGCGGTAAAATTTTTTGCCGCGGCGCTGCTTTTTTCGGCCGCGCTGCTTTTTGCGCAGACCGAAACAGACACGGCCGCCCCGCCGGCGGCCAGACGGCCCGACGCGCTGCAAAACTACCGCATCGGGCGCGATATGGAAAGCCGCAACCGCATGGAAGAGGCCAATTCCTATTATGCCGAAGCGGTCAGGATATGCCTCGAAGAAATCAGCCGCAACAATTCGAACATGGATTCCTACACGGTGCTTACCTGGTCGCTGCTCCGTCAGCGCCGCTATACCGAAGTGATCACCTGGGGCGAGCGGGCCCTCGTGTTCAACACCAACGATTACCGCATCGTCGAAACCATGGGCGAGGCGTACTTTTTTCTTAACGATTACGCCCACTCGCTCGCGATGATGCAGCGCTATACCGCTTCCATGCCGCGCGGCGATCGCGCTTCAACCGCCTACTTCTTTATGGGTGAAATTTACCGCAACCAAAAAAAATATCAGCACGCCGACATTGCCTACACCACCGCCGTTACTCTGGAGGGCAGTATGGCCGTGTGGTGGTTCCGCCTGGGTTCGGTAAGGGAATCCGCCGGTGATTATGAACAGGCCGTCCCCGCCTATGAGCGGGCCGTCGCCCTTACCCCCAACTACCGCGAAGCCGTCGAGGCCCTGGAACGGGTAAAACGGCAGGCCGCGCTTCGGCCCCAGGCCTAAAAGCCATACCCGACAGCCTCAATTACAACGGTAATTCCCGACATTCACAGAATGTTTGCGGAATGAGCCTCCGCACGACATCTTGAGCGCTGCATTGGTTTGAGCGGAGGCCCGTTCTCCTCCAGGTGGATACCCCAAAGCTTGTTCATTTCATTAAAATTTGCTACCATAACAACAGTTTTATGGAATTTTCAGAATTGGAGCTTCACCCTGACCTGCAGCGGGGTATAGCGGACACCGGGTACATCAATTGTACACCCGTGCAGGAACAGGTTCTCGCCAACGCTTTTCGTGGTCAGGATCTCTACGTGCAATCACGGACCGGTACCGGCAAGACCGCCGCTTTTTTGGTTGTTATCCTTCAACGCCTCCTTACCGAACCCCTGTTGGGGGGCAAGAAGGCGCTGATCATGGTTCCCACCCGCGAGCTTGCCGTTCAGGTTGAAGAAGAAGCCAGGGCGATCAGCAAGTACCTTCCTTTTAAAACGGGAAGTTTTTACGGCGGCGTGGGCTATGCCCAGCAGCAGCGGCTCCTCCGCGACAACGTACAGCTCCTCGTCGGAACTCCGGGCCGCGTACTTGACCTTAACAAGTCGGGCTCCATGAACCTCATGGACATTGCCTTTTTGGTTTTGGACGAAGCGGACCGCATGTTCGATATGGGATTTTATCCCGATCTGCGCAAGCTGATTCGCGTGGTGCCTCCGGCCGACCGCCGCCAGACCATGCTCTTTAGCGCCACGCTTAACGCCTACGTCAAAAACCTGGCCTGGGAATACACCAAGGAACCCCTGGAGATCGAGATTGCGAGCGAAACGGTAACCGTTGATGAGGTCGAACAGGTTCTCTACCATGTTCCCAGTGATTCCAAAATGAAGTTGCTGCTGGGGATTCTCCAAAACGAAAAACCCGAAAGCGCGATCATTTTTTGCAATACCAAACGCTATGCCGAAATCGCCGCCAAACGCCTGCGCGTCAACGGCTATGAATGTGAGTTTATCATCGGCGATTTGCCCCAGGTAAAGCGCCTCAAGATCATCGAGGATGTTAAAGCGGGCAGGATACGTTACCTTGCCGCCACCGATGTCGCCGCGCGGGGGCTCGATATTGAAGGCCTTGCCATGGTGGTCAATTACGATTTACCCGCCGAGACGGAAAATTACGTGCACCGTATCGGACGCACGGCGCGGGCGGGAAAAACCGGCAAGGCCATTACGCTGGCAAGCGAACAGGATGTATACGAACTCCCCGGAATCGAGCGCTATATCGGCAAAAAAATTCCCTCGGAAATAGCCCACGAAAGTCTCTTTGCCGAAGACAAGAGTGAAGGCCTCCGTATCCGCACCGACTTTTACGACGACCGCCGCGATGATCGCGGCCGGTCCCGTGATCGCGCCGGCGGAAGAAGCGCGGGCAGGGGCGTGCGGCAGGGGCGCGAAGAGCGCGGCGGCAGAACCGAGGCGCCCGCCGGGAACGGCCGCCGTGAACGCGCGCGGAGCGAGGGCGGCGTCCGTACCGAAAAATTCGGGGAAGTTCGTCCCGCCGCCTCGACGGAACAGGCCGGCGCGAAGCGGAACGTCCGCCGCGGCGAAGCCCGCAGGGATGAAACCGGCCGCGGCGCGGCTAATCCCAAATTGTCGGAAATGTCAATGGAAGAGCGTATGGCTTACTACAAGACCAAGTACGGCGACAGCGCCGCGGAAAGCCCGTACCCCGCCCCGGCAAATACGGACCGAAGCGGCGGCCGAGGACGCGGGAGCGCGCGCCGTGGCCGCGGCAGAAACCGCGGACACGGGGAGCGGCGCGAAGGCGCTACGGGCGAAAACAGAGGCCGCCGGCACGGGACCGAAGGCGGCGGAGAAAAAGCCCCCGGCGGCGGGGAAGCGCCGGTAAAAACCAAAAGTATTTTCGGCAAATTCATGGGGCTTTTTAAAAAAGAAAGCTGATCGCCGGTTTAAACATACCCGCATTAACGCAAAGGAAATTCTTGAGTGATAAGCGCAACTGATGTAAGTCTTTCGTTCGGAGAACGTGTCCTTTTTAAGGACGTCAATTTAAAATTTACCCCCGGCAACTGTTACGGGATCATAGGCGCCAACGGCGCGGGAAAATCAACCTTCCTCAAAATTCTTTCGGGCGAAACCGAGCACGACAGGGGTGAAATTTCCGTTTCGAGCGGAGAGCGCATGGCGGTGCTCAAACAGGATCACTTTGCCTTTGAAGAATTCCCCGCGCTGGAAACGGTGGTTATGGGTTATCCCAAACTCTACCAGGTGCAAAAAGAACGGGAAGCGATTTACGCCAAAGAAGATTTTTCCGAAGCGGACGGCATGCGCGCCAGTGAACTCGAGGCGGATTTTGCCGACCTGGGCGGCTGGGAGGCGGAAGCCCAGGCGGGTCAGATGCTTTCGGGGCTGGGTCTGGACGAAGCGGATCACGCGAAGCTGATGTCGGATCTGGACGAAACAAAAAAAGTGCGGGTGCTTTTGGCGCAGGCGCTCTTTGGCAATCCCGATCTGCTGCTTCTCGACGAACCCACCAACGGCCTCGACCTTGAATCGATCTCGTGGCTTGAGGACTTTCTGCTGGATTTTCCTAACACGGTGATCGTTGTTTCCCACGACCGGCACTTTCTCAATTCGGTGTGCACCCACATCTGCGACATAGATTTTGGCCGCATTACCGCCTATTCCGGCAACTACGATTTCTGGTACCAGATGAGCCAAATGCTCCAGAAACAGGCGCGGGATCAGCAAAAGAAAAACGAAGAGAAAGCGCGCGAACTCAAAGAATTTATTCAGCGTTTTGCCAGCAACGTCGCCAAAAGCCGCCAGGCCACCAGCCGCAAAAAAGTGCTGGAAAAACTGGACCTGGAAAATGTGCGGGTAACCAGCCGCAAGTTTCCCTTTGTCGGCTTTAAACCAAACCGCGAAATCGGGAACAACGTGCTGCGCGTCGAAAAAGTTTCCGACGCCGCTTCGTCACTCAATAATTTTTCGCTGGTGGTGAACAAGGGCGACAAGATCGCTTTTGTGGGAACCGGACATCAGGCCAAGACCGCAATCTTTGAAATGATCGCCGCGGAAAAACCGCCCGAAGGCGTCTACTGGGGACAGACGACAAGCCTTTCCTACTTCCCCAAAGAAAACTCATCTTTTTTTCAGGGGAATCTTTCGATCACCGACTGGCTCAGGCAGTATTCGCCCGACGGGGACGAAACGTATGTCAGGGGTTTTTTGGGACGCATGCTTTTTTCGGGCGACGAAGCCTTAAAGCCGGTCAATGTTTTGTCGGGCGGCGAGCGGGTGCGCTGCATGCTTTCCAGAATGATGCTCTCGGGCGCGAATGTGCTGATCCTTGACGAGCCCACCAATCACCTTGACCTGGAAGCAATCACCGCGCTTAACGAAGGGCTCATCGCTTTCCCCGGGGTAATTTTGTTTAATTCCCACGATCACGAATTTATTTCGTCCATCGCAAACCGCATTGTGGAAATACTGCCGCCCAAAGCTTCCGGCGAGGCGAACGGCGTTATCGATCGTATCATGGGTTTTGAAGAATATCTGGCCGACGAAACCGTCAAGGCCCTCCGCGCCGAAGCCTTCCACCACGCCGAACGGCTGCAAATTTAAGGGTTGAAATAATGCGCATCAACAGATCTGCCGTACCGGCCGCGCGCTTAATCGTTGCGTTGATCACAGCCGCGCTTATACTTTCATCCTGTCAATCCGCGGTCCGCCATCCTCTCGCGAGCGAGAATTATGATACGGCGCTGAAAGGAAAAATCGCCCAGATGCTCCTTATCGGTTTTAGGGGAACGGAACTTGACGGCAATCCCCTTTACGACGATATAACGCGGCTCGGCATTGGCGGCGTCGTGCTCTTTGATTACGACATGCCCAGCGGAAAGCGGCCGCGGAACATTGACGGCGCCGCAGGCAAAGCGCAGCTTGCCAAACTCTGCGCGGACATACAGAAAGCCGCGGGCGGCGTCAAACTTTTTATCGCCATCGATCAGGAAGGCGGCAGGGTGAACCGGCTGCGCAGCTTTCCCGCTTTTGCGGAAAGCAAAAGCGCGCGGGAGCTGGCCGCCGCCGGAAGCGCCGCGCTAAAAAATACTGCCGAAGCGACGGGGCGCTTTTTGTCGGAGCTTGGGGTTAACGTAAACTTTGCCCCCTGCGTGGATATAGACATCAACCCCCGCAATCCCATCATCGGGGCCTATGGGCGCAGCTTTTCCGCCGATCCCGAAGCGGTGTCGCGCTTTGCCGAAGTCTGGATCGACGCCTACAGCACATACGGCGTCCTCTCCTGTCCCAAACACTTCCCCGGCCATGGCAGTTCGCGCGGCGACACTCACCGCGGCGTCGTTGACGTAAGCGCCACCTGGAGCGAAGCGGAACTGGTTCCCTACCGCCGCCTTATCGATTGGGGACAGGCCGAAGGTAAACTGCCCTTTATCATGACAAGCCATGTCTTTAACAGGAACATCGATCCCCGCTACCCCGCAACCCTGTCAAAGGCAACCCTTACCGGAATACTCCGCGACAGGCTCGGCTTTACGGGGCTCATTGTGTCCGACGACCTCGAAATGGCCGCGATCAAGGCCCAGTACGATCTTGAGACCACGCTTGAACTGGCAATCAACGCCGGCGTTGACATTCTTGCCTTTTCCAATAACGGGAGCGTCTTCAACCCCGCGCTCGCCCGGGAAGTAATCGACACCGTATTCCATCTGGTCAAAACAGGCCGCATCACGCCTGAGCGTATCGACGTTTCCTTCAACCGGATCATGGCGTTAAAGCGGACATTGTAGGCGTGTCCAAAAATCCGCAAAAAGCCTTGACAAAAATTTGTTCCCGTGGTACGGTAAACTATGGATTTATCGCTCCGGCAGACCGCAGCAGAAAATTTCCTCAAAAAACCGCATAAAAATAACATAAATTCCGCCCGCTTGGCACGGAATTTGCTCTCTCTCTCTCTCTCTCTCTCTCTCTAATACTCACCGTCATCTTTTACCGGCGCGATCCGTACCGCGCTTTTCCA
>JAITBL010000140.1 GCA_031283575.1 Treponema sp.
TTGAGGAATTTAGAAAAGGAGAGTCCGGAAAATATATTGTAATTGAAGCGATAGAAAAACTCATAAAAGTAACATCCGCAAACTATATTATTTTGTCCTATAGTTCCGGGGGCAGAGCGGCAACAAACGAATTAAGCGAAGTACTTAACAGCTATGGAAAAATTATTGAAATTGAAAAAATAAATTATAAAAAAAATGTGATGTCAACAATGAAATGGACAAAAGATTGGGTTAAAGAAATCGAGGAAGAAAATTTTGAATACTTATTTCTAATGGAGAAGAAATGAGCCTCCGCGGGACTTGCCCCGCAGAGGCTCATTATGTGGTACAAGGGAAACAGGATTAACCACGAACAGGCACGAACAGGCACGAACAGACACGAACAGACACGAACAGAAGGAGCATGAGGTATCATTAAAACTTTCAAAGAAAGGTTCGTTCGTTTTTGTTTCCTCTTCCTTTGTGTCCTTCGTGCGCCTTCGTGGTAAAATATCTTAACAGTATTTTTAGCTGTTACACGGTACCAGATGCACATAACGTTCCGGCTGTTTACGACGGTTTTGCAGGGCGGATAGGTAAACCGCAGGTTTGCAGCCCTACAAAACTGTGGGTGAAGTGAGCCGTGGGAGCGAGGCCGCAGGCCGACCGACCCAGGCGAACGGAACCCTGAAGGCCCGAAACGCATACAGACCTGTTATGCGCCGTTTTTTCTTAATAATTATTTAAAATGAGGTTATTTATTTTTATCCACTTATTTCTAAATGTATAGATCATTATTTCATCATTTGTAATAATTCCAATAGTATTGTCTGACTCAAACCCTATTATTCTTTGATAACTTAAGGTTAAATCAAAAATCATTTCTTCTATTCTAACCCAGCCATCCTCTCTGTAATTAAATGTATAAAATTCAACGGCGTTATCGGTTATTATTCCTAAAATAGGATCTCCGTCATGTTCATAAAAATTCATGCCAAATACACCCTTGCTATTTACAGGAAGATCGAATTTAAAATTAACTATTTCTATCCAATTGTTGTTATCAAACATATAAAACCTTGCCTTATCCGATACAACAATGCCAATATAAGATTTATACGGAAAAATTTGATTGTATTCTGCAGGTAAATCAAATCCTATATCATTAGCTGTTTCAATATAATTATTGGTTTCCTGATCGTAATGATAAAAATTTATTTTACCATTTTTAATAACTCCAATAACCCCTTCACAATAAAATATTTCCTCATAGCTGGACGGTAAAACCAATTTTCTATTTTCTTTATACCACTGACTATTTTCATAGATATAAATATCAACGTTGTCATCATTTGCAATACCTATAACATAGGGTAGTATTCCAAAAATATTATCCGAGTAAATTTCTGATCCAAAAAGAAGTCCTAAAATAAGTATTATGTAGTATTTTTTCACACCATCCACCTCAATTTAAGGGTAAACCAATAATTGATATATGTCAACTATTATTAACGATTATTATTAATGAATATTTTTTGAAAAAATGTCGCATAACAGGCCGGTATATGCTGCGCAGGGGGTTTCGTTCGCCCTGGTCGATCGGCCTCGCTCCCACGGCTCACTACACCCACATTTGGGCTGGGCGGGACTGCTGCGCGGCCCGTATTCGAAGTGCAACACGCGGCCCTGTTTCACGTAACAGGTTTTACCGCTTCGCGCGCCATTCACCGGCGGCGGCCTTAAAGGCCTCCGCCGAAGCGGCGATTACTTTTTCGTCCACACAGTAGGCAAAGCGTATCCAGCCGGGAGCGCCGAAGGCGGAACCCGGCACGCCCAAAACCAGGCGCTTTTTAAGGCAGTCGGAAAATGCGCGGTCGTCGCCGCCCGGGGCGGGAACCCGCGCAAAAAGATAAAAAGCGCCCTCCGGTTCAGCGTACTGAATCGACGCCCCGTCCAGTACCTTTTTAAAGGCCGCGCGCCGCGCGGCGTAAACGTCAACGGCCGCGCGTTCGTTTGTCAGGCGGGCGACAACGCGCTGCATTAAAGCCGGCGCGTTGACAAAGCCGAGCACCCGCGTCGCGTAGATCAGGGCGGCCAGTACGTCGCCGGCGCCGCTTATCAGGGGACTCACCGTAATGTAACCTATCCTTTCCCCGGGAAGGGAGAAGCTTTTGGAAAAAGAAGTCGCCGCCATCGATTCGTTGTAGGCGTTAAGGACCGAAGGGACCTTAACGCCGTCGTACACGATTTCGCGGTAGGGTTCGTCCGCGACAAGAAACGGGTAAACGCCGGTACGCTTTCCCCACCGGTTCAGCGCCGCCCCAAGCCCGGCAAGATCGGCTTTGGAATAAACGCGGCCCGTGGGATTATGGGGAGAATTGATCAGCACCGCCCGCGTCTTCGGCCCCAGCGCGTTTTCGATTTTTTCGCAGTCAAGGCCAAAATCTTCCCGCGTGGGAACCTCGACAATTTTTCCGCCGTGGTTGGCCGCATAGGAACGGTATTCCATAAAATAAGGTTTGGGAACGATCACTTCGTCACCGGGATTGAGTATGCTTTTAAAAATGACGTTAAGGGCGCCGGCCGCGCCGGCCGACATGATGATGTTTTCCGCGGGTATCATACATTCCTGCTCCCGCGAAGCTTTTTCGGCCAGAGCCGCCCGTACTTCGGGAAAGCCCGCGTTGTTCATATAACCGTGGGAACCTTTTTCGTCTTCGGCCGCCAGGGCGTTCAGCGCGCGGTGAAAGGCCGGCGGAGGATCGATATCGGGGTTGCCGATGGAAAAGTCAAAAACTTTTTCCGCTCCGTGTATTTTTTTTAGTTCACTCCCCTCTTCAAATAATTTGCGGATCAACGAAGATCCCGCAAGGGCGTCTTTAACCGCGCGGGCTATGGGCATATTTTCCTCCGGCTTTATATTATCAGAAAAAGCCGCTATGGTTAAGGGATGAAGAGAATCAGCCTTGCCGAATGTCTTGCGTCGGCCGACGACACCAAAGGAATGTTTGTTAAAGAAGGGGCGCTCGAAGAAATCCCCGCCCTCCTCGGCCGGTACTTTGCCGGCGATTCGGGCGAAATCCCGCCCCTGTTTCTGGCGGCGGACGAAAACACCTGGCGCGCCGCGGGAGAGGAACTTGAACGCATTCTGCGCGCTTCGGCCCTCGCGGTAAACGGAAGTTATATTTTTCCCGCGGCGGGACTCCACGGGGATTACGCGCTGGTGGAAAAACTCGCCGCCCTCATGAAGGAACGCCGCGGGAACGGAAATCTTGTGCCGGTGGCTATCGGCGCCGGCACGATCAACGATCTGGTAAAGTGCGCCGCCGCGGACTGCGGCCTTCCCTACTGCTGCTTACCTACCGCGGCGTCCGTGGACGGTTATACCGCCCCCGGCGCGGCCCTGCTCAGGAACGGTTTCAAACAAACCGTTCCCTGCGCCGCGCCGCGTCTGGTCGCCGCCGACACCCGCGTACTCGCCAACGCGCCCGCCTTTCTTTCTTCATCAGGCTACGGGGACCTGGCCGGTAAACTCATAGCCGGCGCCGACTGGATTATCGCCGACAGGCTCTACGCCCTCGATCCGTCCGTCCCCGGCCTTATGCCGGTTAACGACCGGGCCTGGACCATGGTCCAGGTTCCGCTCCGCGAAGAATTGGCCGCCGCGAGCGGGGCGGCGGCGGGAGACAAAGACGCGGGGGGCGTACTGTTCGAGGCCCTGGGAATCACCGGTTTCGCCCTTCAGTACATGAAGGATTCGCGGGCCGTTTCCGGCTGCGAGCACATGTGGGCCCATGTCTGGGAAATGGAAAACCTGCGCTGCCGCGGAGAAACGGTAACCCACGGACACAAGGTTGTCATGGGCAGCCTTGCCGCCGCGGCGTTTTTTGAGTGCCTCTTTTCGGGCGATCTGCCGGAAGAACAAAAAGTCCCGTCCGCGGCTGAACGCGAAGCCCAGGTGGAAGCGGCTTTTTCGGACGACCCGCTCGCCGCCGAAGCGGCAAAAAAAACCGCCCTCGCCAAACTGCTCGACGGGGAAAAGCGCCGCTCTTTCGCCGCCGCGATACGTTCCGTCTGGAAAGAACTGGACGGCGCGCTAAAGCGGCAGCTTCCTTCTTACGGCGAACTGCGGGATATGTTTGTCAAGGCGCGCTGCCCCGTTCTGCCCCAAGAAACAGGCCTCAGCAAAAAACGCATTATCGCGTCGGCCCGCAAGGCCCAGATGATTCGCGTACGGTATTCGGTGCTGGATCTGGCCTTTGATCTGGGCGTGTTCGACGCTATACTTTCCCGCATCGAAGAATCGGACGTTTATCTTGCTTGAGTCGCGGGCCGCTTCCCGTATATAATTACTCATGCTGGTACTTAAATTTGGCGGCACCTCGGTAGGTTCCAAAGAGGCGCTCGCGGCGCTGCTCTCCGTCCTCAAAAATCCCGAACACGCGGGAAGGGTGTCCGTGGTGGTGGTTTCCGCCCTTTCGGGCATGACCGACGCGCTCATCGCCCTGGCAAAATCGGCGCTGCCGGAAAATACCGATACGGCCGGTCCGGACACGACCCTTGTCGCGCTCAAAGACCGCCATTTCAGCCTGAGCGCGGCCCTGCTTTCGGGCGAGGAAAAAGACGCCGCCGACAGGGAAATCGAATCGTCCTTTTCCGAACTTTCCCGCATACTCTCGGGGATCGCCATGCTGGGGGAGCTTTCAAAACGTACCCTGGATAATGTCATGAGTTTCGGGGAACGCCTTTCGGCGCCCCTGATTGCCCGCATCATACGCGGCGCCGGCATTGCCGCGGAATACCTTGATTCCCGCGGGGTGGTCGCCACCGACAGCAACTACGGCGCGGCGCGTTATATCCCTTCGATTACCTGCGAACGCATTCAAAAAAAACGCGCCGCTTCGCCGGGAACCCTTTTTGTCGCGTCGGGTTTTGTCGGCTCGGACGAAAGCGCTTCGGTCACCACGCTGGGGCGGGGCGGTTCCGATCTGAGCGCGTCAATTTACGGCGCGGCCCTTGACGCGGAGTGCGTCGAAATCTGGACCGATGTGGACGGAATACTTACCGCCGATCCGCGCCTGGTAAAAAACGCCTTCAGGATCGATTCGATTTCCTACGAAGAAGCCATGGAACTTTCCCACTTCGGCGCGAAAGTGCTTCACCTTCCGACGATCCAGCCCGCCCTTGAAAAA
>JAITBL010000204.1 GCA_031283575.1 Treponema sp.
ATGTCACTAGCCCAATGAATCGGTCATGCGCTCCATGGGCGAGACGATTTCGGTAACGCGGACGCCGAAGTTTTCATCGATGACCACCACTTCGCCCTTGGCGATAAGTTTGTGGTTCACGAGAATGTCCACGGGCTCGCCGGCGAGTTTATCCAGCTCGATGATTGTGCCCTCGCCCATGCCAAGAATTTCTTTTATCAGCTTGCGGGTACGGCCCAGCTCAACGGTCATCTCCATGAACACGTCCATGATCAGGCCGATGTTGCCCTGTTCCTGGACCGCCGCGCCGGGCATAAGGCTGGGGAACTGTACCGACTGGACGGAACTTTGTCCCATGCCGCCCATATTCACGGGCGCGCCCATCGCGCCCATCGCAGGCATCGCGGGACCGGCCGAAGGGCCAAGGCTGCCCATGGCGCCAAGATTGGGCATGGCGCCCATATCCATGCCGGCAAAAGCCGTGCCCGCGGCGGCCCGCGCTCCGCCGCCCGAACGGCCGATCAGCGCCTGCGAAATATCGGCGGCCGGCTGGGCGCCGTAGACTTCCCAAAGCTGATGACTGCGGCCGTCGCCCAGGGTCAGCTGGTAGGTGGCGCACATAAAGGTTCCGCCGGGCAGGGCAACGACCGCCTTGGGCACGTTGGCCGCTTCCGGGGACACGGAGGCAATGGACTTGTTGGCCGTTTTGTCCGAAAGGGCCGTAATCTGGCTTCCCACCAATTGCGAAACCACTTCGCCCAGAACGGACATGGCCATTTCGTCCAGTTGTATGTTTTCTTCTTTGTTCATCAGGGCCGCGATGGCCCTGGCGGTATCTTCGGCAAAGAGGAAGCTGTGCTCGCCGGGGAAACCGGAGTTAAAGTCGGCCTTGACGGCGGTAACCATATCGGGAAGCTGCTGCAGAATGTCTTCGCGCGTCATGGGAACCACATTGGGGCCCCGGAAGGCGACATCTTTGCCGGTCATCATGGAAAGATTGGAGGACTGGGCGTCTACCGTTCCCGCCAAAAACGCCTGAAGGGCTTTGCGATCTTCCTCGCCGCCCGCGGAGGCGGCGGGCGCGGGGGGAGAGCCCATGCTGGAAGAGTCCACACCGGCAAGCAATGCGTCTATTTCATCTTGAGAGAGAGCGCCGTCACTCATTAAAGTTCCTCCGCTTCTGAAGCAAGTTCTTCAAATTCTTCCTGTCCCATCTCGGCGGTTTTCTTGACCACCTGAACCGCAACTTTTCTGCCCACGACTCCGGGCCGGCACAGGAATTTACACTTGCTTCCAATGTTGAGGGAAAAGGCATCCCCAACCTGTACATTGTACAACCTGACTACATCCCCGATCCGCAAAGAAAGCACGTCCCGGACGGGGATCTGAATTTTTCCGATTTCCGCTACTACATTAACATCGACAGTTGAAAGTTTATCCTTTAAGACCGTCAGATTCTCGGTGGTGGTACCGCGTCTAACCGAAGAGTACCAGAACTGCGCCGAAAGTTTGCCGATGATCGGCTCAATCGTAATGTAGGGTATGCAGAAGTTCATCATCCCCTCAACATCGCCGACCTTGGTTTCCAGGGTAACGAGGACCACCATTTCGGTGGGGGGAACTATTTGGGCAAACTGGGGATTGGTGTCGATCTGGCCCAGCCGGGGGCGAAGGTCGATCACCTGGGACCAGGCTTCGCGCATATTTCCCAGAATACGGACGATGATCCCCTCCATAACGGCCTGTTCGATATCGGTAAGCTCATGCTGGGCCTTGGTGCCCTCGCCGGTACCGCCAAAAAGACGGTCAATGATCGAAAAGGTAATCGCGGGATCGATTTCGAGGATCGCGTTTCCCTTGAGGGGGTCCATATTGATAATCGCCAGGGTCGTCGGCGTGGGAATTGAGCGGATAAATTCTTCGTAGGTAAGCTGATCCACCGACGCCACATGAACGTGGACCATGGAGCGCAGCTGGGCCGAAAGGCTCGTCGTGGTTAAACGGGCAAAGGTCTCGTGCATGATCGAAACCGTTCTGATCTGTTCTTTGGAAAATTTATCGGGCCGCTTGAAGTCGTAGATTTTGATCTTGCGGGTATCCGCGGCGGGGCGGAAGTCCTCAGGTTCAGTATCTCCGGCGTTAATGGCGGTTAATAACTGGTCTATCTCATCCTGGGACAGAACTTCGGTCAAGTTTTAGCGCTCCTTCCTCAAAAAATTAAATTTCCATAACATCCAGTTTGATAAAATAAATCTCCCGCACCTTGGCGGTATCCAGATAGCGCGTATTAAGCAGTTCCTGAATCTCCTGCTTGAGGATGTTTTCGTTTTCCGGCTCCAGTTCGTTGTAGTACTTGCCGGCAAAATAGTTGCGGGTAAAGTCCCGCAGCTGAACCACCCGCGCGGTCAGTTCGGTGGAAGCGGCGTTATTGTTAAGGTCGTAGCCTATCACCATATCAAAGACCACGGTATGATTCTGATCTTTGGTACGGGTCGAAAGCTGGCCTATCAGGTTAAAGGTCGCGTACTGGGGCCGCGTACCGACAAATTCCGAAGTGGGATCGAGTACGGTCTGGGCTTCCCCGCGGCCGTTCAGTATGTTGTAGGTGATTACCGCCACGGTTACAATAAAAACAAGCGCGCCTAAACCAATGGCCACGAATTTGAGGAGATTGGGCAAAAGGCCCGTCAGGCCGCCCGATTTTTTTCCGCCGTCTACGCCGGTTACATCTTCACCAAGATCCAGGCCGTCATCATCACCCATCTGGTACCTCCCAATTCCCAGAAGTTTTTTCCACGTATAAAGAAAAAACCACTAGAATTATACACATTATTCACAATTTATGCAAGTAGCCTGTGCATAAATCAGCGTTTTTCTACAGGTGCGCGTCATCCAAAATCACAATATCCACGCGCCGGTTGTTCATCCGTCCTTCGGCCGTATCGTCGCGGCTTACCGGCATCGTCGCGGCAAATCCGGCGACCTGAAAGCGGTTTTCATCCACGCCGATATCGGCCAGATAGTGAAGCACGGCGATGGAACGGGCCGCCGACAATTCCCAGTTTGAGGGCCACACATCGGCGTCGGTGTCGCTGCCGTCGGTGTGCCCTTCGATGCGAAAGCGGCGTCCCGACAATTCTTCCGAATTTAACAGGGAGCCCAGACGCATCAGTATGTCGCGGCTTTCCTCGTAGTTGATCAGAGCGCTCGCCGGCGCGAAAAAGATATCCGAAGCCAGGCTGATGATGATTCCCCGTTCGTCATGGGTTACTTTTATTTTGTTGCTTTTGATTTCGGGCTCGAAAAGGCTCATCGCCCTTTTGACCGAAGTTCCCAGGCTTCGTCCCCGGTCCAGCGAGGGCAGGGACATGATCGTGTTTCCCAGATCGGCGCTTTTACCCGGGGCAATGGTGTTGCCGCCGCTCGAAGCGCCCATGCCGATGGCGTTAAAGGCCGAAATCATCTGCTGTAGCTGGGTAGGATCGGATTCGTCGGGATTAAAGAGCGCCACAAAGAAACAGAGCATCAGGGTAACCATGTCGGACTAGGTAGTCAGCCATCCGCTTCCCGCTTCGCCTATTTCTTTTTTTTTCTTTTTTGCCACGCTCCCCCCCTAGTACCTTGTAAACACTAAAAGTACTATCAAGATATTTAACCACAAAGGCGCGGAAGGCGCACGAAGGAGAAACAAAGCCTGAAAAGATCTCTCCTTTGTGCTCCTTTGTGTACCATCGTGGTTCATACTCTTTTTCCTCACTTTCTTTATATCCGTTCGTTTAGATGTTGCAGAACACTAGTTGTCTTTAAGGACTTCCTGCTCGACGGCTTTGCGGTCGCCGGGCTCAAGGTAGCTTAAAAGTTTCATGGCAAGAATACGGGGGTTGTCTCCGGCCTGAATCGACAGGACCCCTTCGATCTGCATTTCCTTGATTTTTGTTTCGTCCCCGTCCTGGGTTTTAAGTTTTCCCGCCACGGGGATAAGGAGGAGGTTGGCCATGATCGAGCCGTAGAGCGTGGTGATCAGGGCAACGGCCATGTTGGGGCCCAGGGCGCTTTTGTCTTCGAGGTTTTTGAGCATGCCGATAAGGCCGATAACCGTTCCCAACATTCCAAGGCCGGGGGCCAGGGTGCCCCACATGTTAATGGCGCCGATTTTACCCGCATGCCGTTCCTGGAGCTGGCTTAACTCCGTTTCCATAAGGGCGCGAATAACTTCCTGGTCGGTGCCGTCAACGACGAGACGGAGGCCCTTTTTCATAAATTCGTCTTCCAAATCTTCCAGTTCTTCTTCAAGCGCCAAAAGACCTTCGCGGCGGGCTTTTTCGGACATCGACATGAGGCGGGTTATGATTCCCTTTTCGTCGTATACGGGCACCTTGAAGCAGAGGCCGATGATGTTAAAAATGCCGATGGCGCCGGAAATGCTTGAATAGGTAAAAAGGGCGAACCACGAACCGGCGAGGACGATCAGGACCGAAGGGATATCAACAAAGGTAAGCAGGCCCGTACCGCCTGTAATGATGCCGAGGCCGATCATGGCAAAACATCCCGCTAACCCGATTATGGTTGAAAGATCCATAAAACTTACTCCTCGTTCTTAAAGGCCCCGATCTGCCTGCGGTACTCGACAATACGGTCTATTAATTCATCCACGCTTTCGCGAACCACTACGTGCTTTCCCGACAACATCAACAGGGTGGTGTCGGGATGCACTTCGATGGATTCGATCTGGTGGGGATTGATGTAGTATTCTTTTCCGTCGAGCCTGGTGACTCTAATCATGCAATCCCCTTACCTTCCCGCGCTTAACGCTTGAGGGTCAAAAGCTCCTGAAGCATTTGATCCGCCGTCTGAATGGTTCGGGAGTTGGCCTGAAACCCGCGCTGGGTAACGATCATGTCAACAAACTGGTCGGCCAAATCGACGTTGGACATTTCCAGCGTTGCCGCGATGATCTTGCCTTTGCCGGCGACCCTCGCCGGTCCGACATTGGCAATTCCGGAATTGGTGGAAACCACAAAGGTATTTTCTCCCGCCTTTTCAAGGCCGCCCTGGTTGGCAAAGCTTGCCAGGGCAACCTGTCCCAGCGTACGGTTGGTTCCGTTGGAAAACACGCCGGTGATAATGCCGTTCTGATCGATTTTGAAGTTGTCGAGATAGCCCATGCCGTATCCGTCCTGTTCCACCGCCTTGGAAGAACTCTGATCGGCAAACTGGGTGATCGCCCGCGTATAGCCGCCCACGTTCCCCAGATCCAGGGCAAAGAGCTGGCGTACCGGCGCGCCGTCTTCACCCGGCGTCGTGTTCAGCACATCGTAGGCCACGTTCATCGTAATCTGGCCTTCGCCGCCCGACTCGTTTCCCGCGCCGTCGGCGGCGGAAAGAAGCAGGCCGTTGTTGTCAAAGGTGACGGTAAACACGTTCGGTCCGCCCACGGCGGGAGCGTCCGCGCCCAATCCTATGGCCGCGTTGGTGGGCGGATCGCTTTGCGGATCAACTATTACGGTCGCGTTCCAGGAGTTATTGACGCCGGGAACCCTGGTAAATTCAACCTGCATGGTATGAACGTCGCCGAAGGAGTCGTAAACATCGATTGCCGTCCGCCAGGTTCCGTCGGATATTTGCCCCGGCGTGGGGTTTTCTTCCGGTATCTGCGGAAGGCGCTTGTCGAGGTTACAGGCAAAGTTGATCCGCGTTGTCGCCCGCGCGGGATCTTTGGAGCCCACCGGAATAACAAGATCTTCCACATCGCGGGAAACATCGAGGATGGGAACGCCGTCCACTTCCCGCGTCATCCAGCCCTGGACCCGCAGCCCGTTGGCGGGATCGACAAGGGTGCCCTGGTTGTCAAGGCCGAACGATCCGTCCCGTGTATAAAAGGAGCTGTCGCCGCTTTTAAGGATAAAAAAGCCGGTGCCGGAAATGGCAAGGTCGGTCTGCACGCCCGTTGACTGTAGTGAACCCTGAAGGTGAATCGTATCGATGGAGGCGACGCTCATCCCCAGACCGACTTCTTTGGGGTTAATGCCGCCCAGATCCTCGGTGGGACGGGCCGCGCCAGCCAGCTGCTGGTAGATCATGTCCTGAAAATTCACGCGGCCTTTTTTAAAGCCGTAGGTATTGACGTTCGCAATATTGTTACCGACAACGTCCATGCGCGTCTGATGGTTTTGAAGTCCCGAAACGCCTGAATAAAGTGATCGCATCATAATAGAACCTCCTGATTACTCTTCAAATACTTTGACGACCTGGTCCCAGTTGTAATAGTTTCCGTTGATCAACACCTGGGGATTACTGCCTCTGGTTACCGCGCGGACCACGCCCTGAACGGTATTTTCGCCGTTCGTCAGTTCCACCGATTTTCCCAGCGATCCGGCCGCCGCCGATCCGGAAACAAGATCGGCGATTCTTCCAAAGTCGCCCGACAGTTTCGCAAAGCCGTCGGCCATGGATTTCATCTGTTCCAGACTGGAGAACTGCGCCATCTGCGCGATAAATTCCTTGTCCTCCATGGGCGCCATGGGATCCTGGTGGGCAAGCTGCGTCACCAGAAGCTGAAGGAAATCGTCCTTGCCCAGATTTTGCCTGGGCGTGCGGTCGTTTTCCCTGTCCCTGACAAAGGTCTCCCAGTTAATCCGGGCCACCTCTTCTTTTCTTTGATTGAATTCCTGATCGTCCATTCTGAATGAACGCAGACTCAACTCCTGAGCGCTTGTGTTAATCGCGCTGATAGAACTATCGGCCATGCTTACCTCTTGCTTCCGTTATGCCAGTACATTCACCAGGGAAGAAACGCCGTACAGGCCGCCGCTTCCGTCGCTTGTTAAAACACCCGAAGCCTCGTCATAACCTGAAACCGCGAGGCGTTCCGAATAATAGGGAAGTTTTTCTTCTCCCTTCCATTCATGCCCGCTGTTCCGGTAATCCAGGGCCGTACTGAGGGTGGCGCCTTTAAAACCTGAATCCCTAAAAGCCTGTTCCAGGCTATGAATTTCCTGTTCAAAAGCCCTGAGGGCCTCTTCGCTTTCAACAAAGATATGCCCCGATATCTTGTTTTCGGCCATTTCAAGGTGTATCTTAACTTTGCCCAGGGTTTCGGGCTTGAGGGAAAGCCGTATGACACCCTGATCGCCGTCGCGGAGCACGATGGACGCTTCGCGGACAATATCGCCGGAAAGCTCCCCCCGGAGCTTTTCCGCGAGGATTTGCCCAAAGCCTGTCTCCGCGTTTTGCGGAGCTTCCGTTTCCACCTCCGTTCCGCCGCGTTCCGTCCCCATACCCGGCGCGAACTGCCGGCCGTCTTCCTGACGAGTTTCGGTCTCCACGTTCTTAAGGCCGCGGTATTCCACGCCGGCGGCCGCGCCGCTTTCGGTCCGCAGATCCAATACGGTGATACGGTCTTTGCGTTTTTCCGCTTTTTTGACGTCGGGCGGCTGTTCGTCCGATTCCCTGTTCGCCGCGCGAATTTGAAGGGCGATCTCCTGCTTCGTCTGCCGCGCCTCCGATCCGGCCGCCGCATCTTCGGCGGACAGGGGGCGTACGGAGACGCCGCGTTTTTCGGCCCGGCCGCCGCCGCTGTTGTCAAGGGAAGCGATCTTGTGGGGAATTTCCGTGTTTTCTTTGGGCGGCTCGGGCGGCGCGCCCGGACGCATGCCGGCGACGGCAAAAACCGGCTGCTCCGCCCCGTTCCCGTCCTTTTCCGTTCCGGCAAGATCGGGTTTTTCTTTACGGGAAAGGTACGTTCCGTCCGCCGTTTTGAGTTTTTCGGCCTTAAGGCCCTTTTTTCCGGCGTCCTGAAGCGCGGCGTTTTCCGCCGGAATGCCTTCGCCCGCCGGCGAAGCTTTCGCCGCCAAACGCGGCGCAGGGTCTTTTGACGCGCTTTTTTTTACGCTGAGCCCCGCGAGCAGTTTGGCAAAAACTCCCAGGGCGTCTTTTTTGCCCTTTTTGCGTTTGAGCCCGCCAAAGCGGCTTTGCTCCGTTTCGCGGGAAACGTCATGCTGAACAGGGGGGGGATTTTGTTCGATAACTAACATCGCCGCCCGGCCTCCTTTGGATTCCGGACGGCCGCTGCTTACGGGGTACTGACAACCATTTTGCGTTGTAGTTCCGCGGCCCTTTCGGGGGGCAGCAATGAAAGCCAGTAGGGAACAATGGAACTGGTTCCGTCCCGCTGGGCAATTTCTTCGGTCTTCCGGAGAACGTCGATGGCCTGCTGGTCGTTCATCGCGGCAATAATCGCCACCGCCCGTTCCGGCGGCATGCCGTTAAGATTCTGGGCAATTCCTTCGACGTTTCTATCTCTATTTTCGGCATCCAGGGCCGCGGCATTGATTGAATTTTCCCGTTCGTCAAGGGCCTTTTGGCGGTCTTCCAATTCGGCGGCCATTTGCTCGATTTCACCGGTTTTCGCGGTGTTTTCCGCCTTTTGCGTTTCCAGGTCGAGTTCCGTAAGGGCCAGCGCCTCGAGACGTACGGCCAGCCTTTCGGCATCGAGGTTGATAAAGTCTTCATCACCAAGATCCTGCTGGGTACGGCCCTCCCGGCCGATAAAGCGGTACAGCGGCGACAGCGCGGTCTTCGCGTCGATAACATTGAGGTAGTCAAACCAGATGACGCCCCCGCCCAGGAGCGCCAGGATGAGGATTAACAAGACGATGATTCTTCCCAACAAAACACCCTCCCCCTTTTCATTTCTCCATTATTGTCGATTATCGGCCAGGAGTGAAGCGGACATTATTGCCGCCGCGGCTCATTGTCCCACGCGCCCAAACGGGTATTGCCAAGCAGTTCGATCCGGGCGCGGATGTAATCCAGACGGTCGTAGTTAAGAACGGCGCGGCGGCGGTTTTTGAGTTTTTCCACTTTGTAGCCGCCCCGGCTGACAAAGCTCTTTCCCCCTCCTTTGGTAAACCAGTACACAAGGGAGATTGCTTCGCCGTCAAGTTCCAGCGCGTTCACCCCCTTGCGGTTTATGGCGCTTCCCGAATTGAAGAGACAGGGTACGGAGAGCCCGTCTCCATAGAGACTTTGCCTGAGTACGTCGCGGCGTTCGGAACGGCGGAGCTTGGAAAGATCATAGCGCAGGGCCGCCACCTCGGCGGCAATACGCGTTTTGTCGCGGCCCCGCGCGGCGGGATAATCACGGCAGAGCCGTTCAATCTCGAACTTGATAAAGTCAAAGCGGCCCAGGGATTCAAAGAGGGTACGGTGGGTGTGGCCAATCACCGAAATGCAGGAATGGGCAAGGGAAAACGCGTACGCTTCCTTTTCGACAAAAAAGCGGCGGTAGGGAGAACGGGACGCGGAAATGTTGCGAATTCCGAACGGGGTAAAAATGTAACGGATGAGCGAGCGCAGCACGTGGTTGTACTTGGTGTAAACTTTGGACGACTGGTGGCCGTGGAAAATAAAAATGGGAATCTGCGCCGTGTCGATGCGTACCGCCTGGTAGAGCGCGTAGGGATAATTTTTTTCGTAAGCCAGTTCTTCGTCGTGGTTTCCCAGGGTTTTGACAAGCCGGCCGTCATTCGAAAATTGATCAAAAATGTCAAAAAGTTTTTGCCATTGGGCGCGAACCGCCTGAAGGCGGTACCGGTGCAGTTCTTCCACATCGCCGTTTAACACAAGAATCCAGCCGCCGGGAAGATAATAGTCTTTCAGCATTTCCTGCAAAAGATTTCCGTTGGCGGCAAGATCGTCACGGGGACCTGAACCCATGTGGAGATCGCTGAGGATAAGGACCTTGCCGCCGAAGCGTAAATCCAATTGGGCAATGCCGCCTTCCTGTCCCAGCCCCTGTCCATTGACGAGCGCGGTAAAAAAAGGGTTTTCCATTATTCGGGCCTGTTCACTTTTTGAGTGTAGCGAAGTATTGACATTTTGCCAATTATGGACAGTATAGGGCCATGATTATTTGGCTTGCGTCGGGCAATGAACACAAAAAGCGGGAACTGGCGGCGATATTTCCGGGCCATGAACTTAGACTCCCCGTCGAAGGGGGAATCGGCGTCTTTGAGCCCGATGAAAACGGAACAAGCTTTGCCGAAAACGCGCTGATCAAGGCGCGGGCGCTGTGGACTCTTTTGGCCGGCGCCGGCATCGCCGGCCCCGTGCTGGCCGACGACTCGGGGCTCTGCGTCGACGCCCTTGGGGGCAGGCCCGGCATTTATTCCGCCCGTTACCACGGGGCCGCCACCTGGACGGAACCTGAGGCGGACGGCGCCGTGGCGCGGCTCTCCGACGGCGAGCGCAACGCGCTGCTGCTGGACGAAGTAAACGCGGCTCTTGCCGCGCAGGGGGACAGCGCGCGGCGGAGCTGCCGCTTTGTCTGCGCCATGGTTTTACTTTGGGAAACGCAGCGCTTTTTTCTTGCGCAGGAAACGCTTGAGGGGCGCCTGGCCGCCGATATGGGCGCGGCGGCCGGAAGCGGCGGTTTCGGCTACGACCCCGTCGTGTTTTTGCCCCTGCGGGGCTGTACGGCCGCGGAATTATCCGCGGACGAAAAAAACGCCCTGAGCCACCGCGGAAAGGCGGGAAAAATAATCCGCCGTATGCTGGAAAGCCCGTGACAGCGGTTTTACACTCCAGGCCGAAACTTAACCCGGGGGCCAGAGAAGGGGGCGGCCTCCCAGAACATGGATGTGGATGTGGGACACCGTCTGCATGCCGTCTTCTTTGCAGTTTATCACGAAACGGCCGCCTTTTTCGGCGCAGCCCCGGGCCGCGAGAAGTTCCTGCGCCTTGTACAGAAGCTTTCCCAGGAGGGCGGCGTCTTCGCCCTTCGCGTCCATCAGCGTCGGAATGTGCTTTTTGGGCACTACCAGAAAGTGTACCGGCGCCTGGGGCGAAATGTCGTGGAAGGCGCAGATTTCGTCATCTTCGTAGACCTTGTTGCAGGGAATTTCCCCCGCAATGATTTTACAAAACAGGCAGTCATTCATGGATTATTGTCACACGGGCATGAAGAAGGGTCAAGCGCGCCGGCGCGACAGGCCGCCTGCGAATAGATTTTAGGACCGCCGAAGGACGGTTCATATTCATTATTTATACAGAAGCTCACCGTGGAAGTGAAGAATTATTTTGGAATGTTAAAAATATTGCCATGTATTCAAAATGGGCATATACTGCTTGTAACGGTTTGATTTTTAGATCAAGGGGTAGCGCGTTTTATGAAAAAAGAATTCAAAATCAGCATACTGCTCAAAATAGCCGGTTTGTCTTCCGGCTTCCTGTTTATCGCCGTTTTTGCCCTTGCGGTGTACAGTATCAACCAAATGAGAAATGTCAGCCTTGCGGCTTCTACCGCAATCGTTCAAAACAAACTGCGGGGCGATCTTAACTCTATCCGCTATATCATTGCGGACTCGTACGGTGAAATACAATTGGAAAACAATCATTTGGTGGATACCCGGCAGGAACCGCTTGATGAACGTTATGATGTGATTGATAAAATATCCAAAGATCTTTCCGTGGCGGCCACCATTTTTCAACGGGACGGCTCCGACTACCGCCGGATTACGACCAGCATCATCGACGCGTCGGGGAAACGGGCTGTGGGAACCATGCTTGGAACAAGCAGCGCCGCTTATCAGCCGGTAAACGCGGGAAACACCTACGTTGGCCCCGCCGCCATCCTTGGCAAGGAGTACATTGCCGGGTATGAGCCGATTTTTGCCCCGAATACCAGGGACGTGATAGGCATTTTGTTTGTGGGTATTGAAATGTCGTCGGTGCATGAAATGATCGACAGTGGAATAAACCGGGGCGTGTTCTTTATCGTGCTGTTGGCGGCGGGTATTCTGGCTATAGCGGTGATACTGACCGCCCTGATATTCAATAGAATCCTTATCAAGCCGGTCAATATTATTGTGTCCGTGTTGAAGGCGGCGGGCGATGGCGATCTGACCCAGACCGCCGGAATTCGA
>JAITBL010000237.1 GCA_031283575.1 Treponema sp.
CCTTCGGGAGGAAAAGCCGCCATGGACGGCGGCGCAAAAAGCCGCAGCCGGGCCGGAGTGAGCGAACAGGACGTTCGCGAACGCAGGCCAAATCCCTCTCTCTCCGAACGCAGTGAGGAAGAGAAGGATTTGAAGCGGAGGCTTCGCCGACCTTCGGGAGGAAAAGCCGCCATGGACGGCGGCGCGGGCTATTGACTCTTTTTTTGATAAACGGTATATTGTCCTTACACGCCGCAGGGTAGAGCAGTTGGCAGCTCGTCGGGCTCATAACCCGGAGGTCACAGGTTCGAGTCCTGTCCCTGCTAAAACACGAATCTCCCACATTACCTTGTTCAAGAGCCATTTTTTCGGATATTCGATACGGCCTGTAAATTCTTGCTTTTTTTTACTATTCTTAATGTATGACCATTATGATGGACCAGCTCATCAAGGCAATCTCCGCAGCCCTGGATATCGTCGAGGGGGAATTGCTGGGAGCCAGTACTCACCACGGCAAGCGGGTGGCGGTTCTTTGCGCCGCCATGGGGCGGGGGTTGGGTATGGACGAAGTTTCGGTATCTTCCCTCGTAACCTGCGCGCTTCTTCACGACAACGCCCTGACAGAATATATTCTTTCCGAACGGGAAGGGGGTTTTCATGATCCGGCGATGAAGACCCATTGCGAAATCGGCCAGCGCAACGCGGATACACTCGGTTTTCCTACGGATATTTCAGGTTTTGTTCTCTACCACCATGAATGCGCCTCCGGTACCGGAGCTTTTGGGAAAAAGGAAGGCGAGTACCCTGTTGAAGCGGCTCTGATTCAGATTGCCGACTCCCTTGACGTAACACGCCACCTGCAGCGAGTTTCACTTCAGGAACTGCCCGCGATCCGCGCGCAGATTGAAGAAATGGGCGGGATCTTTTATACCCGCGGCGCCAGTCAGGCGCTGCTTAAAACGCTGGATGAAAAAACGCTGCTTTCCCTGCGGGATGAACATATTGCCGCTACCATAGAACTGGCAATTCCCCATTGGCCCGTGGATATGGAGGATCATTCCATACAGAATCTTGCGGGATTTGTCACCCGCATTATCGATTACAAGTCTGAATTCACCAAGCGACATTCCGCCCAGATTGCCAACAAGGCGTATCTTTTAAGCGAATATTACGGCTATAACAAAACGCTGCGCGCCCAGGTGTATCTTGCCGCGGCCCTTCACGATATCGGCAAACTCGCCATACCGTCGGCAATTCTGGAAAAACCGGGCCGGCTGGACGACGATGAATTCACTATTATCAAAAGCCACGCGTATAAAACCTGGGAACTCCTAAAGGACATTGCCGGTTTCGAAGATATCTGCGCCTGGGCGTCGAATCATCATGAAAAACTTGATGGTACAGGTTACCCTTTTGGCAAGAAGGCGTCCGAACTGGATTTTATTTCGCGGCTTATCGCGTGTATAGACATCTATCAGGCGGTAAGCGAAGACCGGCCCTACCACGGCAGGCGCAGCCACCGTGATTCCATAAACATACTTTTGGAGATGGCCGGCGCCGGGGTGGTAGACAAAAGCATTGTCCAGGATTTGGACAAAGTTTTGTCTGATTTTTCCTGTCAAGACGTACCGCCGCCCCCGTAAAAGAACCGTGGACCCGCGTAAAACCTACCTTTCCCACAAGGCTGAATTTGAAAACCGGCTGGCCGCCTTCCGTTCCGTTTGGCAAAACGGCTCCGATAAAGACATTTTTGCCGAATTATGTTATTGCCTCCTGACTCCCCGCGAAAAGGCCAGGGTGGCATTTAACGCTGTGGCGGCCCTTTGTGATTCAGGCGCTCTTGTAAAAAGCGGCGAAAGCAAAATCGACAAGATACTCAAAGAAAACGGCGTTGCCCTTCATCCCCAAAAAGCGCAAAAAATTTTTATCAACCGCAGGCTCTACTATCCGGATACAAAACAGCGGCTGACAAACAAGTTCCTTTGTTTTGCCGACATTTTCCGTTCCAGGGCGTATCTCGCAAAAAATATCGCGGGATTTGGTTTTAAGGAAGCTTCACATTTTTTGAGGAACATAGGGTTCGGCTCTTCCCTCTGTATACTGGACACCCATATGTTAAGACAGCTTGTCGAATTTAAAGTGATTAAAGAAAAACCCGCGTCACTTACTCCAAAGCGCTATCTTGAAATTGAAGCGCTTGTAACAGCCTTCGCAAAAAAGAAACGCATACCCCTTGACGCGCTGGATCTGGTTTTTATGTACCGTGAAAATCCGGAAATAATGAAGTAAAACCGCTTCAGCTTTTGTCTCAGCCTCTCCACGCGCGGAACAGCTTCACAAACTCATCGGGGCGCACATTGCGGGCCCCCAAATCACACTTGTAATCCAGGGGCATACCAAAGTCCAAAAAACCAAAACCGTGATCCGCCAGGTACCGTACCATCAGGATCATCTGGGCGGTGCCCGCGTTATTTTCTTCTTTAAAGCCCGAATAGCTGGTGTAGACATTGCCGCAGCGGATACCGAATTCCCCCGCTTTAAGAACGCCGTCACGGTATGCGCCAAAGGAGACAGGGCGTACCGGCCAGGCGGCAAGGCCGCGCATTTCCGCCATGGTATCAAGCAGCGTTGAGGTAAGCCAGCCGTCGCCGTGGGTTTCAAGACACTTGTTGACAATGGTTTTGTAATCGCGATCATAGACAAGCTCATACCGATCCAACACGCCGCGTACGCTTCTCTTGATATGAAGTTCCTCGAAAAACAACACCGAACGGGTCAGATGCAGTTTGGGAAGCAGAATGTCGCAGTAGACGGATTTTCCCTGACTCGTGTCTCCGGTGTCGATAGTTTCGGACATGACCAGAAAACCCGACCGCATCAGGGCCGTTACAAAACCAATGTTCCAGTCCAGGGACACGCAGAACTCTTTGTCGTAATCAATGCGGAGCATCTCGTCCACTATGGCATCGCAGTCGTCCCGGCCGTCCATAAAGATCATCCCCGATTCGGTGTAACGCAGTGGGTAATCCCGCCCGCTGTTCATAACGACGCGCCGTAGGGATCAGGTTTCATCAGCCTGAAGGAAATTCCGCTAATCCCCAAATCAGCAAAACGGGCGCGGACTTTTTCCAGCAGTTCCCGCTGTTTGGTTTGAAGAAGATTAACCCAGGCAGGATGCTCCGCTTCGACAAGAAGCATGCCGTGTTCAAAAGTGGCGATGCGTGAATGGGCGGCCGCGGAAGCAAGGCCGCACTGGGCGGTAAGACTTTCCCATGAACCAAAAAGGACCGAGTAAGCTTCGGCTTTTTGCATTGTCGCCTCGTCAAAAAACGCCGACAGAATCGCCCCGACTTTTTTCATGCTGTAATGACACCGCCTGCAACATGATACACCAGGGTGTCGGACTTGCGGTAGCCCTGATGGGGCTCCTCGGGCAAAAACGTAAAAAAGGCCTGTTCGTACTCGGGCATAACCGAAAGAAAGCGGCGCCGCTTTTCGCCGTCCAGTTCCAGGAGCACGTCGTCCAGCAGCAGCACCGGTGTTTTTCCGGTTACCCCGGAAAAACACCGCGCCTGGGCGGTACGGAGCAGTAATGCGAGAAGGCGCCGCTGTCCCGTGGACGCCGATGCGGCAAACTCGCTTCCGGCCCGCATAAAGTGGTAGCGGTCCCTATGCGGGCCGCTCACGGTAAGGCCCTGGGTAAAATCGGCCTCGCGCTTTTCCCGCACCACTTGTGCGCAGCCGGCGGCGTCAATCCGGTTCGAACCGGCCGGCCACGAAGACCCGTAAGCAACGCCAATACCGGCAATGTCCGACACTTCCTCGTAAAGCGGGCCGAACACGGCGGAGAAGCGCTCCGCGGCTTCGCGCCGTTTTTCCATAAGGCGCGAACCGTATTCGGCAAGCTGGGGATCGAGTACATCAAGAAGAGAACAACTTTCACGGTAACCGCGCAGGGCAAACTTTGCTTCACGCAAAATCATATTCCGCGATTTAAGCACCCGCCGGTAGCGGCGCAGATCATCCAGATAAAGCGGATCGTAGAGGCTTTGAGTCTGATCAAAAAACCAGCGGCGCCGCTCCTGGCTTCCCGAAACAAAATCCATGTCTTCGTGGCAAAAGACGACGCAGGGAAGGACTTCCAAAAGTTCTTTGCGGTCTTCGATTTTTTTTCCGTCCAACTCAATGGATTTTCGCTGTTTTTCCCATTTTACGCTGACACGAAACCGGGCAAAGAGTTCCGGGGAATTTTGATTTTCCGCCTTTCCCCAGGAAGCGGCCGCGGCAAATTCTTTTTCGCCCCGGCGGGCAAGCTCGGCGTCCTTGACCCCGCGAAAAGAAGACGCGTAGCAGCAAAAATAGATCGCTTCCAAAAAATTGGTTTTACCCTGACCGTTTTCGCCGACCAAAAAAACATTACGCGCGGCGGTGTTTGTTTCGGCATCGGCTAAATTGCGAAAAGCAGCCGTTCGCAGGGATTCAATGGCCACGGCGGCCTGCGTCTAATCAAGCTGCATGGGCATAACGATATGAAAGAAGTCACTTTCGGGCACAGGCTTTATTGTAATAGCTCTTCCCGCCTCGGTAAAGTGAACGCTTACTTCGTCGCTGTCAATCACCTTGAAAGGTTCTTCCAGATAACGGTAATTAAGGGCAATTGAAATTTCTTCGCCCTCATATTTACAGGGAATCTCTTCGCGCGCATTTCCAATGTCGCTTTCTTCCGAAGAAATAGACATAATTCCCGAAACAAGTCCAAGATATATACGATGGGATTTCTGTTCAACCAAAAGCGACACCCGCTTAAGGGCTTCCAGCGTTTCTTTTCGGTTTACCGTAAAAGAAAAAATCTGGTTTTCGGGAATGACACGCTGATAATTGGGAAACTGTCCCTCGATAAGTATCGAGGAAAGACTGTAAGAACCAAACTGAACAAAAAGAATCTTTTCGGAAATTGAAATGCCTATAATTCCTTCTTCACCCGCCCGCTTAAGAAGAATATTTAAAATTTTGGGAGGGACGATCACTCCGGCGAAATCTTCAACCCCTCCGGACGCGGTTTTTTCCACATAGGCAAGCCGCCGGCCGTCAGTCGACACCATGATCAGCTTACCCTCTTCTTTCTTAAAAAAAACGCCGTTCATAAAATAACGGGTTTC
>JAITBL010000221.1 GCA_031283575.1 Treponema sp.
GAACCACCCGAACAGGCACGAACGGATTCATCGGCGCAGGGGGTGACTGACACCGTTTTTGGGAAGAATATTTAACCGCAAAGGCGAATAAGGCGAAAAAGATAAAGAAAAAACGGTGACTGACACCGGCTTTTGTTCGTGGGGTTCGTGAGGTTCGTGGTAAAAATGACTCCTTCCAATTATGGGCATAATGGTATTATTCTTACTGTATGTTCGCCTTGCACGGGCAGGGGTCGAAAAATGACAATGCCGTTTTTAACGGTTGTTTTTATGGAGGTATTTCATAGATGAGTACGGCGATGAATCAAAGAGTGTTTTACGGTTTTGGCGCTGTCCTTGTGTGCGCCGGAATAACCGCGTTTTCCGGCTGCATGGCAAAAGCGCAAGCGCCGGCGCCGGCGGAGAGGGTCACGACGCCAGCGGCCGCCTCCGTAACGGCGAACGGGAACGGCAAGGCAAAGGTCTACATGACCGCGGACATCAGTCCGGCGGGATTAATGGCCGCTTATGAGGCCCTGGGATTAAAAGCAGGCGGCAAGGTGGCCGTTAAAATCAGCACCGGCGAACCAGGGAACACCCACTACCTTTCGCCGGATCTTATCGGGGAACTTGTCCGGCGGGTAAACGGCACTATCGTT
Organism: Treponema sp.; assembly: GCA_031283575.1. Lineage (GTDB taxonomy): Bacteria > Spirochaetota > Spirochaetia > Treponematales > Breznakiellaceae > JAIRYT01. Next base: position 639 of record JAITBL010000221.1, read on the forward strand.
GAGTGCAATACCGCCTACGGCGGCAGACGGGCCAGTACCGCCGTACACTATCAGGTGGCCAAAGATCACGGCTTTACCGCCATTGCGCCGGTGCTTATTCTGGACGAAAACGGAGACATTCCCCTTCCGGTATCGGGCGGCAAACACCTGACAGAGGACTATGTGGGCGCGCATTTTTCCGAGTACGACTTTCACATCGTGCTTTCCCATTTTAAGGGCCACGCCATGGGCGGCTTTGGCGGCGCGTTAAAAAATATGTCCATCGGCTACGGTTCGGCCCGCGGCAAGGCGTGGATACACAGCGCCGGTAAAAGTTTTACCAACCCGTGGGGCGGGCGGCAAAACGACTTTCTGGAATCAATGGCCGAAGCCGCGCGGGCGGTCTCCGACGCGGCAAACGGCAAGATACTCTACATCAATGTGATGAACCACCTTTCCGTTGACTGCGACTGTGACGGCAGCCCCGCCGCCCCGTCTACGGCGGACATCGGCATACTCGCTTCCCTCGATCCGGTGGCCCTCGATCAAGCCTGTGTTGACCTTGTGTACGCCGCCCCCGACGGGAAAGATTTAATCGAACGTATCGAGTCCCGCAATGGTCTTTTGACCATAGACCACGCCGCCGCAATCGGACTTGGAAGCAAGGTATACGAACTGGTCAAATTGTAATATGGCGGAAGTACTTGCGCGGGAATTTATCTATTTTTGGTACTACTTCGACATCCAGGCGCGGCAAGTCGCCGGTTACTGGATTTTGGGTATGGTACTGGGTTCTTTCATTTCCGTTTTCGGAAAGGAAAAGATACAGCTTCTCTTTGCCGCGTTACAGGGGAAGAAGCTGGGACTTTTGGGAGTATTCCCCGCTTCGCTTATAGGCATCGCTTCTCCCCTCTGCATGTACGGCGTCATTCCGGTCGCCGCTTCTTTCGCGGAAAAGGGCATGGAGGAGGATTGGCTTGCCGCTTTTATGATGAGTTCGATTCTCCTTAACCCGCAGCTGCTTTTTTACAGCGCCGCGCTTGGTCCTGCCGCGTTGATTATACGTTTTACCGCCTGTTTTATCTGCGGCTGCGCCGCGGGGCTTTGCGTGCGTGTTTTTTTTAAAAAGCGGAAATTCTTTAATTTTGCCGGATTTACCGCGCCCGAAAATCACGACACCGATCCAAATCCGGCGTTACGCTTCCTCAAGAATCTGGGGCGGAATATCAGGGCGACAGGACTGTACTTTTTAACCGGCGTAATTCTCTCCGCGCTTTTCCAGCGGTACGTTCCGGCTGATGCAATGGCCGCCCTGTTCGGCAAAGGGAACCGAGGCTTTGGCCTTTTGATGGCGGCCACCATCGGCGTACCGCTCTATATGTGCGGCGGCGGGACCATTCCCCTGCTTGCCGGCTGGCTGCAATCGGGCATGAGCATGGGAAGCGCGGCGGCTTTTATGATAACCGGCCCCGCCACGAAAATCACCAACCTGGGCGCGGTAAAGATTGTGCTGGGCGTAAGGGATTTTGTTTTTTACCTTGCCTTTGCGATTCTGTTTTCGCTTTTAAGCGGATTTCTGGTTGATTATGTATTTTTAACCTGAATTCAGGAACGCCTGTCACGGCGCAGCTTTCGGCGTGATACCCCTTTGCGGCCGCTCTCCCATGGTGTATACTTATTTTTATGTACCTCACCAAATCAGCCGCTATCAGGCGCATAGGTTTTATTTCGACGCGGTTTAAAGGTACCGACGGTGTTTCGCTGGAAACAGAAAAGTGGCGGCAGGTCCTGGAACGAATGGGATACGAGTGCTTTTTCTTTTCCGGCCTTTCGGACTGGGACAGCGAGCGATCCATGGTTCTGGATCTGGGTTTTTTCGGCCATCCGACAGTCGTCGACATACAGGACCGCTGTTTTGGCGCCACTGTCCGCGGCGAGGGCTTAAGCGGCGAAATCCAGGCGATCCGCTTCAGGCTCAAGCAGGCGGTTTATGAATTTGTCGAAAAATTCGGCATCGATCTGATCATCGCGGAGAACGCCCTTACCATACCGATGCACATTCCGCTGGGCCTGGCCATTACCGAGTTTATCGCCGAAACGGGAATTCCCGCCATCGCGCACCACCACGATTTTGCCTGGGAACGCCAGCGTTTTTCGGTAAACTGCGTCACCGACTACCTTTCCATGGCGTTCCCGCCGCGGCTTCACACCATCAACCACGTGGTCATTAATTCCGACGCCCGCCAGCAGCTCTCGTACCGCTGCGGTCTTGCCTCGACGATCATTCCCAATGTGTTCGACTTTGACACCGAGCCGCCGGTTCTCGATGATTACGCCCGTACGATGCGCGCCGACATGGGCGTCAGGGACGGCGAGATACTTCTGCTCCAGCCGACCAGGGTTATCGCCCGCAAGGGAATCGAACACGCCATTGAGCTTGCCTCGCGGCTCAAGGACCGCAAGGCCAAGCTTCTGATCAGTCACCAGGAACGGGACGAGGGCTCCGAATACTACCAGCGTACGATGGATTACGCGGAACTTTTGGGCGTTGACCTTATCGTGCGTCCCGACATTATCGGCCACGCGCGGGGGACCACCGCGGACGGAAAAAAGAAATACAGCCTCTGGGATTGTTACCTTAACGCCGACTTTGTCACCTACCCTTCGACATACGAAGGTTTCGGCAACGCTTTTTTGGAAGCGCTCTGGTTTAAAAAGCCCATACTCGTCAACCGTTATTCGATCTTCCAGCAGGACATTGAACCGCTGGACTTTGACGTGGTGGTCATGGATACCTACATAACGCCCGAGACGGTGGAAACGGTCACGGCGATTTTGGACAGCCCCGACGGAGTCCAGGTAATGACCGCGAAAAATTTTGAATTGGGCCGCCGCTTCTTTTCGTTTTCGCTTCTCGAACAGCGGCTCAGACAGATAATGATGAATTTTGGGCAGTTGTAGCGAAGCTCTTGGCCTCTTCCCAAAAGCCGTCCATAAGCGTGATATTCCCGCTTTCCATGGCAAGGCCCTTTTCTTTCATGCGCTTTTCCACATGCCTAAAGCGGCGGGCAAACTTGACGTTGGTCCGCTGCAGGGCCACCGACGGCTCCACTTTAAGGAAGCGGCAGAGGTTCACCACCGAGAAGAGCAGATCCCCCAGTTCGGCCTCCAGGTCTGATCCCGCGGCCGTCTGCTGTTCCCCTGCCGCCTGCTGTTCCGCGGCCAACTCGCGTTCGGTTTCCGCCAGTTCTTCCCTGATTTTATCGAGCAGGCCGTCAATTGACGACCAGTCGAAACCGCAGCCGGCGGCTTTTTTTTGAAGCTTCCACGCGCGGTCCAGGGGCGGAAGGGCCCGCGAAACTTCGTCCAGCGCCGAATCCACGGGTCTGCGGCCTTCCAGCTCGACCTTGATCCTGGCCCAGTTGTCGAGTACCTGCGCGGAAGTAAAGGCGGAACCGGCCTCCGGCGTCAGGCCGCCAAAAACATGGGGATGGCGGCGTATCAGTTTTTCCGCAATCCCCTCGAGTACCTCGCCAACGGTAAACGCTCCCGCCTGCTCGTGCATATACGCAATCATCGTTACCAGAAGATAGAGATCGCCCAGCTCTTCCCTGATATGGCCGCTCTCCTTTTCGTCGATGGCCTCGATACACTCGTAGGTTTCTTCGACAAGGTCCCCCCGCAGGGTCGCCGGCGTCTGCTCACGGTCCCAGGGGCAGCCGCCTTCTCCCCTGAGTTTTTCGACAATGTCACAGAGACGGCCAAAGGCGCTTGCTGCCTGCATGGGTAGTATTCTATTGTAATTCCGGCCTTTTATGCTAGAATGAGGCATGGAAGAAAATACGGACGGCAGGAAAATTTTTATCCTCTATCCCCACAGCGTTATACAGGATGAGCTTTTGGATTTTCTCATCATGGCGGGTTTTGAGGCCTATGTTCTTCACGATCACAAACGGGCCATCGCGCTTTTAAAGCGGTTTCCCTGTTCCATCATGTTTGTCAATATCGATCAGGGAATGAACGAAAAGGAATGGGAAGCCTACATCAGGGCCATCCAGGAGCATCCGGCGACAAAAGAGTGCAAATTGGGAATCCTTTCCTATAATACCGATCAAAAACTTATGCAGAAGTACCTTATGGATCTTGCCGTGCCCTGCGGCTATATACAGCTCAAGCTCGGCGTAAAAGCGAGCACCAAAATCATGGTGAGCGCGCTGGAAGCGAACGAAGCCCGCGGCCGGCGCAAATACATACGCGCCATGTGCGAAAAAGACTCAAACGCCACGGTAAACCTTAAAGGGCCCACATCGCTCTATTACGGCAACATTCTCGACATCAGCGCCGTGGGAATTGCCGCCCACTTTGACACCTTTGCGGACTTCCCTCCCAATACCAGGCTCAGGGAAGTGCAGCTTAAACTGCGGGGCGCACTGGTCCTTACCGACGCGGTTCTGGTCGGCAAGCGGGAAGACAACGTATGGGTGCTTTTATTTGATATTGAGCGGATGAACCCCGACCACAAGCTGGTGATCCACCACTTTATCAAGCATACCCTTCAGCGTTACATGGACAACATCAAGGTATAAGACCGGTGCTTCGTCTCGCCGTTTTTTTGGGGAATCCGGGTGAACAGCACCGGCGCAACCGTCACAACGCCGGCCGTCTCCTTGCCGAAAAACTTCCGTTTTACAAAGACCTTGGCTGGCAAAAAAAGTTCAAGGGCCTCTTTGCGTCCGCTTCGTTTGCCGCCCTGGCTGAAGGCGAAGCCGTCGAAATGCTCCTGCTGCGGCCCGAAACATTTATGAATTTATCCGGTGAATCCGTCCGGGCCGCCGCCGCTTTTTACAGGCTTGCCGCCTCAAGCGTCATCGTGGTACACGATGAGCTTGAACTTCCTTTGGGTACGGCCGGATTTAAGTACGGCGGGGGGCTGGGCGGCCATAACGGCCTGCGCTCAATAAAGGAATGTTTGGGCACGGCGGATTTCTGGCGGCTGCGCGTCGGCATAGACCGGCCGGCGGGCCGGCGTCCCGGGGAAGGCGGCCCGCCGGGTTCAG
>JAITBL010000255.1 GCA_031283575.1 Treponema sp.
CAGCGTATAACCCTGAGGCTGTTTTAAAAACCCGGTTCCTGATTGGAAGGCAAGGGGCCGGCGGTCGCAGCAGACAAATTATGGAGCAGCGGCAATGTTTATTTTTTTGCGAAGAAAGGCGGCGTTTTCCCGAAGGATCGAAGGCCAGGCATCGCCTGTGGTTTTCGTCCACCAGAATTCTCCGGTAAAAAAACGTACCCCCAGGGCCCAGGCGGTTTTTATGCCGGTCTCAAAGTCCACATGGCCCTCTCCGTAGGGAACCTCCCTAAACACGCCGGGTTTTGTTTCCTTAAGATGCATAGCGGCTATATGGCCCCGTCCGCTTTCCAGGTCGGCGGTAACCAGTTGACGGCCGGCATTTAACGCGCAGGTGATATTACCCAAATCGGGATAGACGGCAAGGTATGGCGAGGCGATTTTATTCACCCAATACATAGCCTTTTCAACCGTGTTGATGAAGGGCGTTTCCATTGTTTCAAAAGCCAACAGTACCGAAGAACGGGCGGCCAATTCAACGGAACGGGCAAGGTTTTCCGCAAAGAAAGCGCGGGTTGTCTCGCTGCTTTCTTTATAATAAACATCGTAACCGGCAAGCTGAATGATCCGGACGCCGAGGCGGGCGGCAAGGCTTACCGCTTTTTCTGTAATTTCAAGCCCGCGCTTTTGGGCGGCCTTATCCGGATCGCCTAAAGGGAAACGCCGGTGGCCGCTCAGACAAATCGAATAGATCGAAAGCCCCGTATCTTCCATAAAATGGCGGACATTGTTTATTTCGGAAGGGGTCCAGTCAAGGCGGGCGATTTTTTCATCGGTCTCGTCTATAGAAAGTTCCATAAAATCGAAGCCCGCCTCTCCGGCCGCCTCAAGTTTTTCAGACAGGGAGAGTGTTCCCGGCATGGCTTTTTCATAAAGCCCTAACTTGTATTTTGACATTTATTTATACCTCAAAACGATTCCAAACGTTATCCAGGGCATCACAGACCGCCGTGTATTTTTCATATTTTGACCGGTAGCAATGGCTCATCTTTGCTTCCGGATATACGGGCTTTGAAATGCGGACCATGGCCGCCGCCGCCTCGTTATAATCTTTGTAGACACCCGCCGCTACAGTGGCAGCCATCGCGGAACCTAACGCGCCGAGTTCCTTTACGCCGGTAACCGTTTCTATGGGTAATTCCAAAATGTCCGCAAACATCTGTACCCAGAGCGCCGAATTCGCCGCGCCCCCGGCCATACGGACGGCCGTTGGTTTTTCCCGTACCGACAGGAGCTTATCGATATGGGTTTTTGCCGAATAGACAACCCCTTCGTAAACCGAACGCAAAAGGTGCGCGCGGGTATGAAAACTCGTAAGCCCGATAAAACTCGCTTTGGCGAGGGGGTGCCGGTTAGAGCCCTGCAAAAACGGCAGGAAATACACGTCACAGGAATCGGCGGGGACAGAAGCCGCCAGGTTATCAAAATGCGCGTAAACTTTTTTTTCCGCTGACGGCAGCTCGTTATGAAAGCAGTTGTTGATTACCCATTCAAGATTACCCGCGCCGGTAGAACTTGATTCTTCAATCAGGAAGAAACCGGGAATCGCATAGAGGGAATTCATCGCTATTTTAGTACCGGTAACGGGCTTTTTCGAAATAAATTCATTGATGGTCCAGGTGCCGGTAATCGTACAAAAATCTTCCGGCTTGGTAACGGACATTGCGACAGCGCAGGAATCAATGTCGAACATTCCGCCGGCCACCGGGGTTCCCCTGACAAGCCCGGTTTTTTCCGCCGCTTCTTTGGTGATTGTCCCGCAATGGTCGCTCGAATAACAAAGGGGCGGTATCATTTCGTAAACTTCGGGAATGCCGAGGGCAGCCAGGAGATCGGCGTCGATCCGTACATCGCGGATATTCATCAGGCCGGAGCCGGAGATGTTGGTCGCTTCGCTTGCCGCCTCGCCGGTTAATCTGAAACGGATGTAATCCGTCACGGAAAAAGCCCACCGGATATTGTCATACGCCTTTCTGTCGGTTTCACGGAGCCATGCAAGAAGGGATGCCTGCTGACAGGCCATAAACTGCTGGCATAACCTGTCGTAAAGCCCGGCATGGGTCCCCTCGTTTTTCCATTTCTCGGGAAACTTCCACGCCCGGTTGTCCGTGGAAATAATGCCGTTGTACGCAGGCTTCCCGTCTTTTCCCCAGGCGTATAAACCTTTTCCGTGCCCGCATACGGCAACGCCGGCAATAGCATCCGCGCCGATGCCCGCCCGGGCAATAACTTCCTGAACACAGGCCGCGTTTTGTTCCCAAAGCGTTTCCATGTCCCGTTCCGTCCAGCCCGATTGACGGGTGATGATTTCGGTGGAGCGGGAAGCAGTCGCAACTTCTTGACCGGCAAGGGTAAAAAGAGCGGCCTTGATGAGGGTTCCGCCGTTATCCAGTCCTAAAAGATATTTGTTACTCATGGTATAAGCGCCACCTTCAGGTCGCCGTATGTACCGGTAGCGTATTCAAAACCCTTCTCCCATTCCTCCAGTTTGAATATCGTTTTGATAACGCCGTCTGTTTTGAGATCGCCGGAAGCGATGCCGTCTATGACAAAGGGGAAACAGTAGGGGCTGAGATGGGAACCGTAGATATCCAGTTCTTTTCTGTCACCAATAATCGACCAGTCAACGGCGGCGGGAGCGCCAAAAACGCTGAATTCAACAAAGGTTCCGAGTTTGCGGATTATCCCCAG
>JAITBL010000069.1 GCA_031283575.1 Treponema sp.
GGGACAGCAACCTTAAAATTAGCAGTTTTGCAAGGCTGAAAGCCTGAGAAACTGCAAGAGCCTGTTTCAAAACCGTGCGCGTTAGCGCACAGTCAATTAGTTTTGGAACAGGCTCAATGGTCTATAATTTTCCATAAAATGTCAAGGCGTACGCGTTGCCCCATTGAAAATATCACCCAAATTATTATGAGGTCGCTCAAAAAGGGGGCAAATGAGACCCCATTTGTTCAAGGACAGGCTATAAGAGCGGCGGAATTGTATCAAGTTCGTTCCAGGGGCGGGATCCCCCCATCCGCCACCTTTTTTCCCGCCGCCGCCACTTTTTTTCGCGGGTTCCCCCTGTTTTGCGGCTTTTTTGCCCCCTTTACAGACTTGGCACAATTCTTGCTTAATAACAGATGATGCGGCTGCTTTTACTTATGTTGTGCGGATTACTCAGCCTCTCTCTCGGCGCCCAGGACATCTCCGGCAAAGCGGACGCGCCCCAAGAGGTTCTTACGGTTGAGCGGGCGGTGGAGCTTGCCCTCAGGGCCAGCTCCGCCCTTCAGAAAGAAGCGATTGATCTTGAGCTTGACCGCATTGCCGCGAAGAGCCTCTGGGCGCGGATTTTTCCGTCGATAAGCGCTTCGGCCGGCGTCAGTTATGCCATTCCCCTCAAATCCGATTCGGTAAAACAGGACCCTTCCTATACGGGAACGCTCCGTCTTTCCCTGTCGCTGGGCGCCGGCCTTCCCCTGACCATGCGGAACCTCTCGCTCTCGTACCGGCGGGGCCTCCTCGATTACAACTCGGTTCGCAGACAACTCGTGCTCGCCACCGAAAAAAGTTTTTACCGTCTTCTTGCCGCGGAACAGAGCCTTGCCGTTCTCGAAGATTCGATGCGCCTTGCCGTCGATCAGCTTGAACGGGATCGCGTGGCGCGCCAGAACGGCTATGTGGGCGAGCTCGATTTTATGTCCGCCAGTCTTGGCGCGGAAACGGCGCGGCTCGATTATACCCGCGGACAGGCGGCGTACGCGGCCGCGTTTGCCGATTTTCTCCTTGTCCTTGACCTTGACGCCGGCCGGGGAAATTTGCCCAAACTGCAGGGCAGCGTTGAGGCGGAAGCCTTTTCCGTTGACGGCGACGAGCTTGTCCGTACACGCCTCGCTTTTCGCCCCGATCTTGCCGCGCAACGCATCGAGGTGGAGCGCCTTAAAAACGCGCATTCGGAATCTTTTTTATCCGCCAAAGCGCCGTCGCTTTCTTTTTCGCTTTCTTCGGGCGCGGTATATCCCGACGGACTCAACGACGCCATGAGCGCGGGCATTACGCTGAACATTCCCCTTGACGCCTGGATTCCCCGGTCGCTTTCCGATCAGCAGGTTTCCCGCGCCGGCGCCGAGTACGAAAAGGCCGTGCTGGATCTGCGGGATTTGGAGAAGAGCGCCCGCAGCGACATTCAAACGCGGGCGCTGAATCTTGAAACCGCGTGGAAAGAAGTAGAAATCGCGGCGCTCCAGGTACAGTACGCGCGGCGGGCTTACGAGCTTTCTGAACAGGGCTACCGGAGGGGAACGATCAATTTTCTCGATTTTGAAACGGCCCGCGGCAAATTGACCGCCGCGCGCCAGCAGCTTTTGGAAAGTTCCCTCAACTATAAATTACAGATACTTGATCTATGCGCCGCGCTCGATATGGACGAAGACGATCTGCGCGCGATGAATCGAACGGAATGAATCGAACGGAATGAATCGAACGAGGCAAAATGAGCTCCCCGCCCAAGGGCGGGGAAACCCACTGTGAATGAAGCGGAGCGAAACATGGAAAAAAATAAAAACAGGGTTACCGTCATACTGATCTTTCTGGTCGTCGTTTTCTGCGCGCTCATTGCCTTCAAACTGCTGAGTATTTTTTTCCCCGGGCAGACGCGGGCAGGGGCTGCCCCAAGCGGCGCGAGCGCCGGTCCTGAATCAGGCGCGGGAACGCGGCGTCCGGCCGCGGCGGGCGGGGATGCGGGTAATCGCGAGCGCGCGGCCGGAGGCGGCGCGGGAACGGGCCGCGCCCAGGGAACGGCGGTCCGCCTGCAGACGGTGGCGCTGGGTACGGTGGAAAATACCGTCGTGCTTTCAGGCGACGTGCTCTCCGCCTCGCAGGTTTCGATTTATCCCGGTATCGCGGGAAAACTTATCTCGCTGCGGGTCAAAGCGGGCGACCACGTCGGGCGGGATACGGTGGTGGCGATGGTTGACCCCTCGCGCCCAGGCGACAGTTTTTTCGCCAGCCCCGTTACCTCAACCGTCGCGGGGGCGGTGCTTTCCGTGCCGGTAACGGCCGGCGAAACGCTGCAGACCAATTCGGTGATCTGCGTGGTGGGGGATCTTTCGGCGCTTCGTGTCGAAACCTGGGTGCCCGAACGTTACACCGTTTATATGAAGCGGGGGATCAAAGCCCAGGTAAGTTTTGAAGCCATGGGCGGGGAAAGTTTTGCCGCGGAAGTGGACGAAGTGTCGCCGGTGCTCGATACGGCAAGCAGAACGATGCGGATCAGGCTTCGCCTTCTCCCCGACGCGTCCGGCCGCGTTGATCCGCGCATCCTCGCCGGCATGTTTGCCACCGTCAGCCTCGTTACCAATTCACGGGTCGATGTGCCGGTGATTCCGCGCAGCGCCCTGATCAACACCTACGGCAAGTGGGTGGCCTTTGTGGTCCCCCCGGACGCGTCCGCCGTCCGCCGGCGCGAAGTGAGTATAGGCCTTGAAAGCGAGGAGGTGATAGAAATTACCGAAGGCCTTGAGGCCGGCGAGCGCATCGTTACCGCCGGACAGAACTTTTTAAGCGACGGCGATACGGTAAGGATTGTAGAATGAGCATCGCGGGTTTTTCGGTCAGGAAACCGGTAACGGTCATTATGATCTACGCGCTGGTTCTGGGCATGGCGGCGATGCTGGTTCCCCGCATCGCCATGGACCTTTATCCCAACATGGCCCGGCCGGTGATGTCGGTGTACACGTCATTCCCCGGCGCGGGGCCGGAGGATGTGGAACGCAATATCACCGAACCCCTGGAAAAAGCGCTGGCGTCGTCGAAAAATCTTACCGAAATTACCAGCAGTTCCTCGTTTGAGTCGAGTAACATCAACCTGAGTTACAGCTACGGAACCGACATGGACGAGGCGGTGACCGACGCGCAGACCCTGTTGAACCGGCTTGCCAATTCCCTTCCCGACGGGGCGGCGACTCCCACCGTGCGCCGCTTCGACATGTCCGCCATGCCGATCATGCGCCTTGTGGTGCGGGGAAATTATCCCGGCGATCAACTGCGCCTTTTTGCCGAAGATGAAATTCAGGCGGAACTTGAACGCATTGACGGCGTCGCTTCGGCCGATGTCACCGGAGGGGCGACCCTGATTGTCAAAGTCGCCGTTTCCCTCAACCGGCTCGCCGCGTTTGATATTACCCTTTCGGATGTTGTCCAGTCGCTCAAGGGACAGAACGTGCTTTCTTCGGGAGGAAGCCTGACGCGGGGCACGCGGGAATACCAGATCATGACGACCCAGGAATTATCCGATATTGCCGAAATAAAACGCATTGTCGTCAAAACCGTGCCCGTCGCCTCCGCCGCGTCCCGTTCCCAGGTGATACGCCTCCAGGACATTGCCGACATTTCGCAGGGTTACAATGAAAACGCGGCGCGGGTCTATGTAAACGGCCAGAGCGGCGTCTATATACAGGTGCAGAGCGAAAGCGACAGTAACCAGGTTCAGGTGGCGCGGCGGGTCGGCGAAGCCATTGGAGGAATCAACGAAAACCTTCCCGGCGGCATAACGCTGGCGGTGCTTTCCGACAATACTACCATGATCAACGCGACGCTGGATCAGGTATACTCCAACGCCTTTCAGGGGGCCGTCCTCGCCATGCTGATCCTCTTTGTTTTTTTGCGGAACATCAAGGGTACGCTGATCATCGGGCTTTCCATTCCCATTTCGATACTCCTTACCCTGATGTGCATGGCGATCTTCGGTTTTACCCTCAACCTGCTTACGATGACCGGCCTGATCCTGGGCCTGGGCATGACCGTGGACGCATCCATTGTGATTCTGGAAAATGTCCACAACTACCGCGAGCGGGGGGCCAAGTCCACGGTGTCGGCAATTCTGGGAAGCCAGGAAATGATCCGCGCGATTGTTACTTCAACCGTTACGACGATCTGCGTTTTTATTCCCATAATCGTCTACAAAAATGAACTGGAACAGCTGGGCCAGCTTTTTAGTGATTTGATTTTTACCGTGGTGATTTCGCTGATCTGTTCTTTGGCGGTGGCCTTTACCCTGGTGCCCGCGCTCTGCGGGCCCATACTCCGCCTTGATACCCGCCGGCAAAAGCCGCTGCGTCATCCCTTTCTTAAAAAACTTGACGACGGTATGGAACAGTTTTTCGGGCGTCTCGACGGCGCTTACCGGAACGCCCTTGATTACTGCCTTAATCACCGTTTGCTGCTGCTTTCTTTTACGCTGGCGCTTTTGCTTTTTTCCCTGCTGCAGTTCAGCGGCATGGGAATGAATATGTTTTTCCGTACCCGTACCGACGACAACGTGAACATTAACGTTTCGCTTCCCCAGGGCTCCACCATCGAATATACCGAAGGGGTTCTGCGGCAGCTGGAAGAACTTGTCAAGGAGCAGGTTGAAGGCTACACGAACATCGTTTTTACCGCCAGGCGGAGCGGTTCCGCTTTTACCAACCAGGGTTCCATACAGATCACCCTGCCCGAACCGGCCCGTCAAATCGACACGCCCGCGACGATACAGCAAAAACTTTCCGCCTTTACCAATGCGGTGCCCGGCGCCAGCTTTGCCTTTCGCGCGGGCCGCGGCATGGGAACAAGTTCCGCCGTTGAAATCGCCGTCGCTTCCCGCGATTACGATATGCTTATGGAAACGGCCAATGACATCATGTCGATTATCGCGCGGGAACTGCCCGAGATCGAAAATGCCGCAATCAATCTGGACGAAGGGGCGCCCCAGCTCAATATCGAGATCGACCGCGATCGCGCCGCCGCCCTGGGGGTTTCGGTAACGGCCGTGGCCGCCGAAATAAAAACCGCCATGGACGGAACGACAGCGGCGGCGATGACCAGGGGAGAACGGCTTACCGATATCGATGTAATGCTCCGCGACGAAGACAGGGAGGGCATTGCCAAACTGGACGCGGTATTTGTGATCGGCCGCGGCGGACAGCGCATTCCCCTTTCGAACCTGGCCCGTATCAAAGAGGGCCGGGCGCCCTCGTCGATACGGAGGGAGAACCGCGAGCGGGTAGTGCGGATCACCGGTGAATTGGCCGGTACTATCGCCGTCACCGAATTCCAGCGGCGGCTCAAGTCGGTCGTCGACGATAATCTTGTCAGCCGCGACGGGGTAACGGTGCGGTATCTCGGCGAGGCTTCCCAGGTACAGTCTTTTCTGGGGCGCTTTGGCCTCGTGATTTTTGCGGCGGTTTTTCTGGTCTTTACCGTTATGGCAAGCCAGTTTGAATCTTTTGTGGATCCCCTTATTATTTTCTTTTCGATTCCGCTGCTGTTTATCGGGGTGATCTGGATCTACAAAATCGGAAACCAGCCCATGTCGATGTTTTCCGCCGTGGGTATTGTCGCGCTGATCGGCGTGGTGGTGAATAACGGCATTGTCCTTGTTGACTACACCAACACCCTTCGCGCGCGGGGACTTGCCCTGCGCGAGGCCTGCATGGAGGCGGGCCGCAGCCGCCTGCGCCCTATTTTGATGACGAGCCTTACCACGATACTCGGTATGACCCCCATCGCCTTTTTTCCCGGTCCGGGCGCCGACACCATTCAGCCCATCGGCAAAACCTTTGTCGGCGGTCTTACCGTCTCTTCGATCATGACGCTGTTTCTTACGCCGGTGATGTACTCGCTGCTCAACTCGTGGAAGGCAAAACGAAAGCCATAGAATAGTTCGGAGAGGGGGGATTCGCCTTCCGGTCGCGAACGTCCGTGTTCGCTCCCTCCAGGCGGGGTTCAGTCCTGCCGCGCGCGGCCGTGCGCGCTTTTCCTCCCGTTGGTCGGCGGACTGAACCCTCCGAATCCCTCCTCTCCTTACTGACGTTCGGAGAGGGGGGATTCGGACCCCCGAGATCCAGTTCCCAAAACTGGCGGCTTAACCACTGGCCTACCCTCCGGCGTTTTTCACCTTACGTAAAAACGGATTTTTTGTCAATTTTTCATCGGTATTGGTATATCACAAAGAAAAATCATTGTTAAGCGGTCCGGCGTTGACATTTGCCCAAAGGGTACTTGCGCAATTTCCCCGCGCCTGTTATGATGACGCCATGTTTACGGTAACGTCCGTCCAAAGCCTGTGTCCGCGCAAGGTCCTGAACGCCGCCGGTTCCTACCGTGTCGTGGACCTGCGGGCGGCGCCTGCGCGATGAACCCGTTCGTGCTGTTCGGGTGGTTCGTGGTTAAATATTCTTCCCAAAATGGTGTCTGTCACCATTTCCCTTGACAAAAATTTCCTTGCTGTGCTACAGTAAGGCATGGAATTGCCGTCCATCCGGGCCTGTAGAAAAATTCCCCGGAAAAACGAAGAATTTAGCGTAAATTCCGTCCACTTGGCTCGGTTTTTGCTCTCTCTCTCTCTCTCTCTCTCTCTCTCTCTCTCTCTCTCTCTCTCTCTCTCTCATAACACTCACCGCCATCTCTTACCGGCGCCGATCCGCAACGCGCCTTTCCAATGGGACAGGTCTGTCCACAGGGACGCGCCGTGCTGGCGCTGGCGGAATATTACGAGGAAAAACAGGAAAAACAGGAAAAATCCGAAAACCATGAGGAATTGTAAAAGCCTCTTCGTCCTGATGTTCATGTTTCTCCTGTCTTTATCGGCTTATGGGCAAACTATAGGCGGCCTGGATGAAGCTATCTCATCTTCCCTCTCTTACCTAAACGACAAAGTTCCCCAAAATTCACGGGTTCTGTTGTTCAACGTCACTTCCGGTTCCCCTGCGCTGTCAAACTATATCATCAACGAATTAACCGCTGGTTTTGTCAATAGCAGTTCCTTTATCATCGTGGACCGGCGTAATCTGGATTTGCTCCAGAAAGAACTGAATTTTCAGCTTTCCGGCGAAGTAAGCGATGAGACTGCCGTAGCCGTCGGCAAAAAATTGGGGGCGCAAAGCATTATTTCCGGCTCCGTTATGCCGTTGGGTGACATGTTCCGTTTCCAGATAAAGTCTATCGAGGTTCGTACTGCGAAAATTCAGGGAATGAAGAATACAAACTTCAGGCAAGATGCGCCCGCAAAAGATTATAGGGGCGATGTTATTACCCTTGACTTCGCGCTGTCGGAAGTAACCGGGTATTTCCGTCAAAAAATCCCCGTCGATTCAAAAATCGTCATTTACGATATCGACGCCATAACGCCCGATCTTTCAACGTATATCATCGACAGCCTTACCGCCAACATGGTAAACGAAGGCGCATTTACCGTGGTTGACCGCCGCCAGCTTGACGCGTTGCAGCAGGAGCTGAAATTTCAACATTCGGGTGAAGTAAGCAGCGAAAGCGCCCAAAGTATAGGCAAAAAACTCGGCGCTCAAAGCGTTATATCCGGTTCAATACAATCGTTCGGCGAAAGATATTACCTGCACTTTACGGCTCTTGAAGTCCAGACGGCGATAGTTCAGGGTGCGCAAAATTATGTTATCCAGGAAGACGCGATAATGACTTCCCTCGCGGGAAAAAACGCCGCAAAAAAACAACAAAAAGCGGCCAGCAGCGCCGAACCGTGGAAAAACAAACGGCTGTATCTCGGCCTTCGGCCCGGCTTATCCTTGCATTTTTATGATACCAAAAACACTCCTTACTCAGGCAACACAGCGGAGGCTGCTTTATCTTTTGACATTACTCTCCAGACGGCGTATCAATTCAACCGGTTTTTCTCCGTACAAACCGAGCTTATGCTAACCGCCGATTCCATGAACGTAGAACGGAAAGAAAATAGTTACGACAGTTTTGGCGTCTTATTATATACTTACACGACGACCCACTCCTTCAACTCCTATTCGCTTGTAGTACCGGTTTTGGCAAAATTTCATATTCGTCCGGGCAGTTTTTCGCTTTCGGCCTTTGGCGGATTATACATCGCGCCCGGTTTTGGAATAACTCATAAAGACAGTTTTAATGCTACGGAAAATTCCGGCAGCCAAAACCTGTCGTTCGGCTATGCCGCCGGCGTCAGCGGGGGATACAAACTCGGTCCCGGTGTTCTGTTCGCGGACATTCGCTGGCTGGGAGACTTCCTTAAAACCAGCACTCAGGCGGTAAACGGCGATATTTACAAGCGAAATATACTGGCCTTTTCTGTAGGATACGAAATAGGTTTCTTTAATGGGGGAGAAAAATGAAAAAATTCGCGCTCATAACGGCCATATTGATAACCGCGCTGCTTTTTCTTGCCTGTGTTTTTCCCCTGAACGATCCGGCGTCTCAATCCGGCCGAAACCCGCTATCACCTCCTGTCAATGTTTCCGCCGTTACCCAAACGGCAACCAGTGTTGACGTTTCCTGGACGGCAGTCGGCGGAGCCGGCATATATACCGTTTACCGCGCAGGGGACGCGGCAGGCCCTTTCGCTCAAATTACAAGCCTTACCGCAAATACGTACACCGATACCGTAGCGGCGAACGGAATTTATTATTACCGTGTTTCGGCAAGCGCCGATAACCGGGGTGAAAGCTCACTGTCGAACATCGCGTCCGTCGTAACCAGAATACCGGCTGCCCCAACAAATATAACAGTTATCGTACAATCCGCTACAAGCATGAAAATTGAATGGTTACCGTCACCGGGGGCGGATGAATACCGCGTTTACCGTAACGGTTCTTTCGTATCAACAATTACCGGTAATTTTTACACTGATACAGGATTAACCATTTCAACCGATTATAGTTATGAAGTCAGCTCAAAAAATAACATAGGCGAAAGCGCCAAATCAAGCGCTGTTACTGCTTCAACAAAAACGCCCGAAGCCCCCGCTGACTTAACCGCCGGAGCGGCAAGCGCAAGCAGTATCATTGTTTCATGGAGCGAAACGCCGAACGCGACATCATACAAAATTTATCTTTCGTCCACCGCCGCCGGTACGTATACATACCTGGGACAATCAACGACAACATCCTTTACCCATAGCGGGGTGAGTTCGGGGAACACGTATTATTACGAGGTAAGCGCGGTTAACGCTATCGGCGAAGGCGCACGGTCGGCGTATGTGCAGGGGATGATAAGTCTGCCGGCCGTACCAGGCAACATCCGGCTGACGCCGCTTTCTTCCAGCAGTATCAAAATTGAGTGGGATCCGGTGCCGGGCGCGGTGTTGTATACGATTGACCGAAGTATGTATTACTATTCTAACCGTCTGACCACCTCAACATCCTCAACTTCATACACGGATACAGGTTTATCTTCAGGCTGGCAGTATTATTACCAAGTTTCGGCGACAAACGCTGTCGGGACCGGATCAAAATCCACAAGCCAGTACTCATATACCATGCCTGTTACATTAAACGAAGAACAATGGTATGCTGATACCGTTTCAAATTGCACACAACATCTTTATGACGCCCATAGAGATACTTTTTATCAATATTATAGTTTTCCAGCAACAGGCGGCACTTGCTATGTTCAGTGGGGTAACGCATCGCATACCGGTGAAGGATACAATAATTATCCACGAGTAGACGCATTTTGGAAAAGCGACAATAGTATGACAGATCTTTCTGTGTCTTACTTCACCAATCAGGCAAGTAGTTTTACAAGTCCGAAAAGTTTCAATGCGTCGCCAGGA
>JAITBL010000097.1 GCA_031283575.1 Treponema sp.
GATTCGACGTTGCCCACTTCGTTGATCTGGTACCGTATATCCTGATAGACTTTGCCGCCTCCGGGGGAGCAGGTGACGATACGATCAAGCCGGCGGCGTTCGGGATTGTATTCGTAGCCGGTGCTTACTCCGTTTCCGTATTCGATAAAAACGCGCTGGCCGAATTCGTCATAGCCTATGTCGCGCGCGTATTCGAAGGTTCCGTCGCTTTCCACGGCGGAGGGTTTTTTGCCGGTGACTTTGTTGACAAGGCCTCCGCGGTTATAGGCGTATTCAACCGTTTCGCTGTCTTCGCCGTAACGTATCCATTCCAGTTGTCCCAGGTAGTTTGAACGGTAATTCATGGTCCGCTCGAAGGCGGGTTCAAGGAGGGTCTGAACGGGGTTAAGGTTTTTGATGCCGCGTTTTTCTTCGGTGGTTTCGCCCAACGCGCCGTATTTATATTCGATTGAGCCGGACTCGTCGGTCAGTTTTTTTATTCTGTTGGCGGTTCCGTCCGCCGCGCCGGGGGCTCCGTATTCGTACACGGTGTCGGTACTGCGGGGGTAATCGATTTTTGTAAGGCGGTTGAGTCCGTCGTAAACGTACGCGATTTCTTCACCGCGGCCGCGCAGCACGCTGTCGGTTTCCCGTTCGAGGTTTCCTGCCTTATCGTAACGGTACTCTTTTCTGCCCATGTCTTCGCTCTGCATGGCGGTTCTTCGTCCCATCAAATCGTATTCAACGGTAAGGGGGTTGCCTTCAAAGTCCAGCGCGGCAAGCATTTCCCCCATGGCATTATAAACATAGGTTGCGCGGGTTTGCAAGACCTTGTCTTTGTTGTACCGTTCTGTTTTGACAATATTCTGCCGGCTGTCGGCGTACTGAACGCTTATGTTACCCAGCGGGTCGGTGTTTGTTACCATGCTGTGGCCGCCGCTTATCGCGTACGCCGTTGTCTGCGCCGCGCCGTCGGGCAGGGTTACCCTGACGGGCCGGTCCTGCGTGTCGTATTCGCTTACGGTCGGCAGGCGCAGTCCGTACGTCGCAAGGCCGTTGTGGAACGCCCCGCGGGCGGGGTAGTTAAACGCGAGGACGGCGTCAACGGTTTCCCATTCGATAAATTCCGGCTGTCCTTGGGCGACCGCCCGTCCCTTTTCGTCGTAGGAAACACCTCCCCCTATGTTCCACCCGGTCGCGGCCCTGCCCTCAAGGCGGATCTCTCCCGTCTTCGCGGTGACAATCGCCCGCCCCAGGCCGTCGGTGACGATCACGGTTTGTATCGCGTCGGCGTTCGATCCGTCAAAGCTGATTTTGTTGGTGGTTACCGCGTACCAGTTCCCGCCGCCGGGGAGCTCCGCCGCTCCGTAGTATTCATAGGCCACCGCGGGCATGGCGGTGTCGCAGGGGCTGTACACTTCTTTGAGCCGCCCGTAGGGGTCGTATTCGTAGCGTATCACCTGTCCGTTTTCGTCGGTTTCCTTCGCCTTGACGCCGAAGACTTTGTTCCATTCGATGCCCGAGGAATATTCGCTTACGCCGCTTCCGCCACGCGTTATCGTTTCGGGGAACTGCTTATACGTACTGTCGTACTCATAGCGCACGTACGCGTTGTTGGCGTCCCGTATTTCGTCGAGGCCGCCGTACGCGTTCCATCTGATCGCCGAAACGACATCGGGATCGGCCGTGCCGGTTTCCTGCCGCAGCGAGACGAGCGCGCCGGTGGCGCTGTCGTAAGCGCCGTAGCGTTCGCGGACGGTTTTTCCGCCGCTCTTTACGATAATGCCTGTCGGGTGGGCGTGGAAGTATTTCGCGTCGTTGGGGCTGCCGTACGCAATGACCGCTTCCAGCGTTTCGGTTCCTTCCCCGCCTTCGTCTTTAATTCTCGTAACGTTTCCGTATACAAAGTCGTAGTCGTAATACTGGGTATTTTCGATGGTTCCGCCGCCTTCGCTCACAATCGTTTTGCTTTCGGCGAGCAGGGCGGCGCCGTCGTGATATTTGTTAAAGGTTTCTTTCGACCAGCCGCCGTTGAAGGCCGCCTGACGGTAGGGCATTCCCTTAAGGGGGTATACGCCCGTCGTATAGAAGGTCTGCTGTCTGGTTCCGTCGGGCATGACCGTCGTAACTTTTTCAAAGCCGTAGTTTTCTTTTTCTTCGCGGTCGTAATAGCCGTCTTCGTACTCGTACTCAACGCTAAACCCGTGCGCGCTTTCGTAATCAAGGGCGATCCGTCCGTCTTTACCGTCGTTGTCTTTTTTCGTCACCCGGCTTAACACGTGCTTGCCCTGGGGCATTTCGGCTGTTCCGTATTTATAGCCGTATTCAAGTTCAATGTTTCCACCCTGGGGCGTGGCAATTCCGTCAAGCAGTCCCACGTCGCGGGCGAGGTTTTTGCGCACGTAAAAAACATGTCCGCCGTCTCCGGTAATATCGAGCACGCGGTCGGCAAGGCCGTCGCCGTCCATATCCATAGTCTGGACTTTGACCGTGCCGGTACTTTTGCTCAAGGTAACCGACATGCCCTGGGCGCCGCCGATGTTTAATCTGGGGACGCCGACGGGGAGAAGGGGAATGGAAATCTGTACGGCGGCGTTAAGGCCGCCCGAAAAACTTGTCGAATACGAGCCGGAATAATCAAGGCCGTTCATGCCACCTATCACATCGCCTGCCGGCCGGTAAAAGTTTCTGTCGAGGCCCATGCCGTCAAGTATTCCGCCGATGATGGGGGTATTCCTGACGGCGTTTAAAATATTCGGGCCGTCGCGGTCTTTCGCGTCCTGTTCTTCGCCGAAAAGATACCAGTCGCTTACCGGAAAATTCCGCGCTTCGCCAAAACTTGAGCCGTTGTTAAAGCGCACGTTAAAATACGTTCCGGCTTTGACGGCCATGTCGGGCAGCCCGTCGCCGTTAACGTCCATAAGCGCCGCTTCGGTCGCCGAAAACGACTCGCCGAAATTCACCGAGCCGTCGACGTCGATATCAAAATTGCCGCCGACAGCGTTCTCACCGTCTCCGGGCTGGTCGCCGCCGCCCAGTCCTTTTTTTAACGACAGGGAGAATCCCGCCGATTCGCTGCGGCTCTTTTGCAGGCTGTAGGCGCTCCACGGCGCGCCGTAATTTCTGGCCTCAAAGCGAAGGCCGGTATTGACAAGCGGGGCAGAACCGTTCAGCGCGTCCGGAAGGCCGTCTCCGTTAATGTCGACAAGGGCCTGCCGCTGTTCGTTTGATCCCGTGCTCCTCGTAATCGATCCCCCTCCTCCTCCGGTCATGCTGACGCTTTTAACGCCGCCCGTTCCCGTCCGCGAGAGAGTCGCCGAACCGCTCGCGCCGAAACTGCCGCCGCCGGTATCGAGAGAGGTATGCTGGACGTTTATCGCGCCCGCCCCGCTCATCATGTACGAGCGGGAATAATTTCCCCTGTTCCCCGCCGTTACCATAAGGCCGCCCGCGCTCTGGAGTATGTCGGCGTAGCCGTCGCCGTTTATATCCTGAAGCGCCTGGGTCTGGTTACTGTCGCTGGTATTCGTTCCGTTGGTCCCCGAGAAGTTCGCGCTCTTTGAAAAAGCGCTTTTCAGTGTTTCGGCGTAATTGACAGATTCTATCGGTATGGAAGCCGACACGCTTACGCCGCGGGTTACGTCCGTTCCTTTGCTGCTGCTTTTGCGGAGGTAGCCCATCATGCCGCCGCCGCCGGCCGGTCCGGCTATTCCGGGCAACTGGTAGTAGGCAGGGCCGCCGACGCGCGCGCCGTGCAGCCGGTCGCCGGCGATAAACGGGGCGTAATAGTCCGTTCCCACTATCGTGGGCGGGCCGCTGAGTACCGCGCGGCCTTCCGTGATGGCCGTCTCGTCGGCGACGGAGATCCCCGTTTCCGCCTCGCTTTCTATGGTCCATCTCCAGTCGCCTTCTTCCACTTCGAGCAGTTCCGCCGTGCGGACAAAGGTATACGCGGGTGTTTTGGCGTTCTCGGCGGCCAAAACGTTCCGCTGTTCGTCTTCCATTTCCTTTTCGGTCATGACACGGTACCGTTCCCGTTCCGAAGCAAGTTTGGCGGCGTTGAACAGGGTATCGCCCGACTGTTCTCCCAGCCAGATGCCATAGAACCAGCCCTTGTTTCCGCCGGAAAGAATTTCCACCGTCTCGGGTTTTCGGACTGTTCCGCCGGCGGTGAAGACCTGCGATACGGCAAGGTCGCGCGAGGAATAATCGTCCGCGCTGTTCCAGCGCAGCGCCGGTGAAATGTCAAGCGTTTCATCGCGTCCGGGAAGGGCGATGTAGTTTCCGCCGACAACCGGATAGATTCCCGCCGAATAAAAGCGGATTTCGCGGACTATGCCGGTATAGCCGGCAAGGCCCCACGCGCGGCTTGCGCTTTCAAGCGCCGCCCTTTGATCGGCGTCGAGCGTTTTAACGCGGTATGTTCCCCCCGATTCTTCGTACCAGGGAAACTCGCGTTCAAAAAACATTTTTCCGGCAAAGTCAAAAAGAATGTTGTCGAACCGTTCGCGTTCGGCGGCGGGCAGGGGCGACAGATCGTATTGCCCGCTTTCACTGTCAAACGTATACCGTGATTCGACAAACGTTTTGTCTTCCCCGTCAAGGGAGGCAAGCAGATCGTCGTAGCGCGGCTGTTCCACGCGCTGCCAGGCGGCAATCGTGTAGCTTTCGCCCTGGGCAATCGATTGAAGGCGTTCCATTTGCGCCGCGGTCAGTTCGTCCGGATACGCGCGGTATCCGTTGAGGGCGTAGGCGGCATACCAGGGAAGGCCGAAAATCACGACGGAAGCGCCCGACGCGCCCGCGCTTAATTCCGCGCCGTCATAATACGCCTTTCCGCCTGCCGTGTCGTAATACAGAATTTTTCCGTCAATGCGGTCCAGCGCGATCACGGTTCCCGCAAGGTATCCCGTCGCGTCAACGTCCCAGCTTTCCAGCGGAACGCTTCCCGTTTCCGCTATAAACCAGTCGTCCCGCCCGCTGTCGTAAAACGGCGTGTCGCGGCGTTCCCCGACGGGCCAGGTATAGCGCGTCACGAACGCCCGCTCTTCGCCGTCAAGGCTTTCAAGAAGATACTTGATATTCCCGATAACCCCGTTCCAGGTCCCCAGTTCGCTTACGCCGTGGGTAAAGGGTTGTTCCGCTTTCCGTTTCGTGTCCAGTATCCCCGCCGCCGCTTTGGCTTTGTCGTTATACACATAGCGCTGTTTGGCGGTGTCGAAACGGTAATAGGTAAAAAGCGCGGTAACGTACGCTTCGCCGCGTCCGGCGGCCCGTTCGACAAGCAGTTTGAACTGTTCGCTGTCGGGCGCGAGGGGGACGGGCACCTGAAAATAATTATAATAGGTGTGTTCCGCCGTTGATCTTGCCGGGTCTTTTTCACCGTAGCGTTCCTCCCGGAACCCCGCGTCTTCAAACAGGCGCACCGTCTCATAGTTTATCCTGACGTTCCATCTGACGTCGTCCCCGCGCAGATCCTTGTGGCCGTCGCTTACAAAATAAAGGGAATCCCCGCCGTTCACCGCGATCGTCCTGTCGGGAACGATGCCGGGCAGATCCGTTTTCTGCAGCAGCGTTGTTTGTCCGGGATCGGTGTCATCGCCAGAAAAATAGGTGTACGCGCCCAGGCCGTCGCCGCTCATCGCATCCAGCGGCGTTATTTCCTGCCGTACCGTAAGCGTCCCCGAAAGCGGGGAACGCCACTGCCGCAGCGGCGCCTGCTGGTAATACGCTTTATCAAGCGCTTCGGCATCCTCGCCGAAAAGCGCGTCGTTATCCGGCGGAAGGTCTCCGGTGTACGCGGTACGCACGAATTTCGTCCCGGCATTGCGCCAGTAATAGCCCGCGTGGGAAATGACGATGTCGGGAAGTCCGTCGCCGTTGATGTCGGCGAAGCCCGAAAGCGTATCCGTCCATCCCCGCTGGGTAACCCTGTTGTAACTGACGCCGGCGGAAACGATGTTTTTGGTGACGCCCGCGCCCCCGTACAGGGTAAAGCCGCTGTTTGACTGGCTCTGCGATTCCCTGCCCACTTCCTGCGGGGGAGGGCCGCCCTCAAAAGAAAACGCCGCCTCCGCCGCAAAGCCGTCCCCCCCGTTGATTCGCGCTTTGAGCGCGCCGCCGGACATCCACACGAGATCGGGCCTTCCGTCCCCGTTGATATCGACGAGGCTGTGTTCGGTCGCCGTTTCGCCGCTGGAAGATCCCAGCTGGACGGCGCCGCTTACGCGTACGTCGACCTGCTCAAGGCCTATTCCCCCGCTCGTGGAAACGGTCATGTTCGCGCCGGCGCTTTCGCTCTCCGATTTCTGGATCGGCGCTCCTCCCTCCCAGCGTTCCTGGCCGCCGTAAAGAAGGTACTCGCCGCTTGTCCCGTTTTTGGGAAACTCGATGTAGGAAAAATCGTATTTCCAGAAATACTCTTCCCCCGATTCACCGGACGCCTGGCCGAAACTGACCAGCTGTTTGACGCCGTACACGGGCTCTTCGCGGTAGGTACACAGGTAGCCGCGTATCCACGATGCGCCCTGAAACTCGTCGATACGTTTCAGGAGTTTCCGCGTTTCGCTGATGTAGCCGCCGCGCCCGTCCACGCGTATATCGGGACGGCCGTCTTCGTACGCAAATTCAACGCGGTAGGCGGCATCCGCCCCTTCGTGTTCGGTGTAATAAATTGTTTTAAGGTACAGTTCGTTGGCGTCGGTAAAATACTCGTAGCGTATCCGGTTGCCAAAACTGTCGGTCACGCTTTCCAGAAGCCAGCGGTATTTTTCCGCGGCGCTCCGCCCGCCCCAGCTTTTCCCCGCCCCGTCCTCAAGGCCGTATATCCGCACGGTCCCGTTTTTATCGGTCACTTCCCAGTAATCGGACGTTCCGGTAACGTGGCGTATCCGCTCGAACGCCGTTTCCTTTCGCGCGCGGTACGAATAAACGTCGCCGCTTTTTCCCCTGTATACCAGCTGGACGCCATCGAGCGCAAAGGTTCCCTTCTGTGTTTCGGCGGCCCCGTAATCGGGCAGTCCCCGCCTCGTGTCGTAGGTAATTTCGCTTCCCGCTTCCAGGGCAAAGCCGCGTCCCATAACGCCGTTGCCGCCGTCGCTTGAATAGCCCACGGCGATCCCCGGCTGCATGCCGGCGCGCCCGGGCGGCGTTTCAAGTTCAACGCTGAAGCTGCCCGCGCCGGTATAATTCGCTTCAAGGCCCCGCAATTGCAGGACGCCCGCGCCGGGGTCGGCCGCCTCAAGGCCCTTGATAGAATTGATGTTAAAACTTAACGGCTTGGGCCCTTCGGGCATCGTCAGCGTGCCGTTAATCATGTCGGTAAAGTGCATCGCGGCCGACGCGAGTACGCAGCGTTCGGCGTCGAGAGCGATACGGTTAAGCGCTTCCCAGGAATTTGTTTCGGTATTGTAAAAATACGTGTTCATCCCCTCAAGAGCCGCTTCGCTTGCGGACAAATCGGGTTTGTAGGGAATTCGTACCGTTACCGGAATCCGGAAGCGCGTACCCGCCGGCAGGAAGCGGTAGCCTCCGCCGCCCGCGGTGACGTTTTCCATATCGTCGCCTGTCGCCGCGGTACTGGACAATCTTACTATGGAGATTTCCGTGTCCTCATCCAGCGCGTACGGCGGAATGTGAATACCCGCCGATTCAAGGCTGATGTCGGCGCCCTCATCCGCTTTTACCAAAAGCGAAATCTTCGCCTGTCCCGGTACGGGCGCTTCCGCGGTATTTTCTTCCGCGGCGGCCGAATTCGTTTCCGCCGGCCGCGCGGCGGTGTTTTCTTCTTTCATCATCATGCCGCCGGAAACCGGCCAGAACAATTCTTGCGGACCGGAATAATTTTCAGGACTGTTGAATGCCGCGCCAATCTGGACAAGCTGCGAAATGATCGCCAATGACGCGATAAAGTTTTTTATCCCTGTATTCATTTATACGCCTTCCTCAAAATAAACATCGACGCCCGTTTTGTTTAAATCATCGGGCGCTATGACTACTACGTAGCCTGATTTTCCCTTTCCCTCACAGAAAGGAACTTCTTCGTCGGCAAAAGTTTCTATTACATATTCATTGAATGAAAGTTCATAATGGTTATCGCCGGTATAGCTGACGCCGATTTTGTTTTTCATACCGGTTCCCGCTTTCAGATAGTTTCCCGCGCCGCCGGCATTTGCCGTTGTCCAGGGTTTTATTTCCCTGTAGGATCCGTTTATCACCTTGCCGATTGCGTATTGGCCGCGGTTATTGATCATCACCGTCAGCATCACCAGCTTGCCGGTCCCGTCCGACTCCCGTGTTTTATGGCAGATCACAAGGCCGTATCCCGCGGAGTTATTCCCCGCGCTTTTACTGACGCTGACCAAACGGTCAAGAGTATTCTGTTCTTCGCCAAAGACCGTCCACAGACTGTAACCGTTCGGCCCCCGGTACTTTGGATCGTTGGTATAAAAACGGACTACCCCGCTTTCTGTTTCCCTAAAAAGATCGCTTGCCGGCGTAAAAACCGTTTCGTCAATTTCGGTTTCAGCTTCAACCGCGCCTCCATTCTCATAGGGAGAGAGACATGAAAAAAAGAAAACAGACAGCAGGCATGTTAAAAATAATCGCCTCATTTTCGCTCCTCTTGACAGGCGGCGCCCCGCCGCCGATATTAACCTGAAGGGAAGCGCGGCTTCCCCCATTTCCCTAGCTTAAGGGAACGTAACTTGCTACGCGGATCGTGTATCGTACAAATTTTCCAAATCCACCCGACAATATACCCGCCTCGTTTCGATAAACATCAACATCCGGACTTACCCTGAAATAATAGAGAATCGTTTCGTTGCCCGGATTGGCGATCTCGAAATTGGAATCGGTGGCGATGGTTTCCGTACCAAACTGATACTTGATGATCTTGAAATGCTGAATGGTAGAATAGGGCGGCGCCTCAAGATCTTCAAGGATAATCTGGGCTTTCCATTTTGGACGAATTTCAACGCGGTACCAGTCTTCATCGTAAAAGCCGACATTGTCGGCCGTATTCGACAAAAAGAAATAGCCGTTCACGTAAAGTTTTTCATAGCCAAGCGCCGTCGCTTTTCCAAAAATATCGTTCGGTTCAAAGGCGTCGACAAGATCACCCGAAACAACTCCAAGGGCGGCCTTTCCCCTTTCTTCCAGGTTTTTGAAAATTCGGCTTCCCCTTCTTTTTGCAAGCCGGTAAAGATATTTTTCTCCTTCGTGATCCACCGTAAAGCGGTCGTGATACCCAAGGGCGTTCCCCCGGTAGACGATCTGATAATCAGGATAAATATCATCCCTTGAGCGGTACAGCAGATATTCGTCGGCCGCCTCGTCGGAGCTCCAGTCAAGCACAATCGTAAAATCTTTCACAAAGGATTGCGCGCGCGGCGCCTCAAAAAACGGATCGTTCGTTGTACGGGCAAGAGTCTCGTACATCGGCGAACTGCACGAGGCAAACGCAATCACCGCGATCAATACGCCAAACAATTTCTTTCCTGGCGTTTTTATTCCTCTCATTTTTATTCCTCCCGTTTTTGTTCCTGTCATTTTTGTTCCTACCATTTTTTTACGACCTCCCGCGTATAAAATTTCCAGTCAATTCCAAAATTAAGGGAAAAGCTCATCAGGGGCGTCCCGTAGCCCCGCAGGTCCAGACGGTTGTCAATGACAAGCGCCAGATTTTCTTTCCACCAGTAGCGGTAACCGGAGGTAAAGAAAAAACCGACGGCGTTATAACGCTGTACTTCCCTGTCGCGGTACGGCTCCTCAATATTGAGGAAATCAAATGAATAACTAAGGCCCGCGCCGTAAAAAATTTCGTTTTCCGCGTTGAGTTTTTGATGTATGATCAGCGGCGCCATAAAAGAAAGACCGTGATCATACGCCTTGTATTCCTTTCCCGTTCCCAGCCGGTAATTGATCAGCAGGCCTGTCGAAAGGTAGTAGACATAACCGTTCGAGACAAACAGGTGGTCGCGGGGCGCGAGCGTCATTCCCGCGATAAAGTCGACGGTTCCGAAAAGAAGGGGAAACCAGTCTCCCGCGGGGGTCCAGTAACCCAAACGCAGCGGCAGCACCGCGTGCATAAACTGTACGGGATCTTCGATTAACGGTATGCCGTAATGACTGTCGATGTATTCAAGAATTTTGCGGGCAAGATCGGCGAACATGCGATCCTCCTCGCCCTTTTCGTCCATGGCAAAGAAACTCGCGGCCACCCGCCTGTTTTTCCAGTCAAGAAGCCTGATCTCGGCCTGTACGCTGAATTCTTTTTCGGCGACAAATCCGTAGAGAAGGTAATCGGCCCGGGCGCTTTTGGCAGCGCTCAGCGCGTCGGTCAGCGACTGGGGCGGGTTGCGGCCCGCGAGGGTTCCCAGCGTCGTAAAGCGCAGTTCCACGCCTTCCTCGTAATTACGCAGGGCCAGGGCAAGACGGTTATGGTAATTGTTGTAACTTTGACCCCGGTCTTCGGCCTCGTTGATAAAGTAAAGGGGCGCGATGTGTATCTCCAGTGCGTGGGCAGCGAGTGAGGCCGTTACCGCAACAAGCGCGGCAATGCAGAATTTTTTCATAACGCGCCGCCTTCGGCAAACTGCCCGGGATCGGAGGAAAGTTCCTTGTTGATGAAAGAAAGGGTTTCGCTTATTTCCTTTCGGCTGTACCCTGAATGTTCAAGCGCGGTAAAGGCTTCGGCAACGGCCCTGTAATTATTGCGATCGCCCTTATTGGCAAGAAAGATCGCGTAATACTGATAGAAGCGCGCTTCGCGGTTGTCCCGCTGCGCTTCGGACACTTCCGCGTAAAGCGCGCTTGCCTCAAGGTAGCGTCCGGCACGGAAGGCGCTGTACGCCTCCCTCATTTTAAGCGGCACAAAATCTTCCCCGTACAGGCTGTCCAGGGTACGCCGTTTCTGCGCGGCCAAAAGCCCCCCGTAAACCGTGTTGAGACGCGCGACATCGGAACGCGTCTCCGTTATGCCGTGGAGCAGCGATTCGGATGTTTCATCAATTTTCCGGCCAAGATCTTCTTCCAGCGTTTTTATTTCGCTTTCCAGCCCCTTGCTTTTTGTTTCAACAAGCTCAACAAGATTTCGTTTTGCCGTAACAAGCGTCCAGAGCAGAACCAGAAGCAGTATAAAATGAATACCGTCTCTCATTGTCGAACCTCCTTTTCCTGTAAATTTTTAATCGCCGATAACAGCGTTTGTATATAACTTCTGTCCCCGGTAATACTTCTCAGATATTCCAGGGCATAATGCGCCTCGTCCGCTTTTCTTTGGCGAAACAGCGCCAGTGAACGAAGAAACAGCGCCTCGATTCTGTCCCGTTCCAAATTCAGGACGCGCCCGCAAAGTTCCTCCGCGTCGGCATAACGGCTTTCCTCCATGGCGTTTTCGGCCATTCCCAAAAGTTGGGAACCATTGAGCAGCGTAAAATGCAGCGCCTCCATCGGATCGAAACGGACTTCGGTTTCTATGCTTTCGTAACCGTTTTTTTCAAGACGGACGGCAAGCCGGTTTCGTTTTTTTGAAACGAGAATAAAACGGCCCTGTACATCGCTGGAAGCGGCGGCTTTTCCGTCCACATAGACAGTAACGCCCTGAACGCTCATGTTTTCGCCGTCGTAAATCATTCCGTACATAAGCGCCTCGCCGGAACTTCGTTTTACTTCGCGGACCGAAGCGCAGGAAAGCGGCACCGTCAATAAAAGAACGGCGGCCGCGGCGTTAATTTTCATCGGCGCGCCTCACTTTTCCGTTTGAATCTTTGACATAGGTAATGCGCGGCGAATCTCCTATTTCGATAAAGCCCAGGTAATCGCCGCTTTGGGGAAGCGGATCGTTTGACGCCGGTTCCGCTTTAAAGACAAAATTGTTTTGAGCGGGGCCGCCGGCGGCCCGCGCTCTTTGAACGGGCGTCTGATACAACGCGGCAATGCGCGCGTCGGAAGGCGCTTCCCGCGGAACATAAACCCCGCCGTGTTCTGTTTTGCTTTCAAGGCCGTCCAGTATTAAAACCGCGTCGATGCCGTCAGCGCTTCTCCTCGTGCTTAACGACACCGCGCTCGGGGACAATCCGTCATGTTCGAGGGCGGCAAGAACAGCGACAAGCGCGTAAGGCTGCGCGGTAAAGCCGCATTCCAGTTTTCCGGCGTCCGCCGAAGGCCGTCCGTCGGAAGCGGCGGAATGTTCCTGCAAAAACCGGATTGACTTGACGCGGCAGCCGTTTGTTTCGAGCAGCGTTCTTGCCGTTTCGGCGGCCGCGCCCGCGCTTCCGTTTTCTTTTCGCGCCGTCCGCAGCCGCCTCAGTTCATCCCCGTACCAGATAATTTTTTCGCCCGCCGTTAACGCCGCGGGCCGCGGAACGGGAGGCGCCAAAACCGTACCGCTGAGCGAAAAGCGTTCTTCGCCCCGGGTCCATAAAACCGTATGCGGCGTGACGTCAGCAATCTGCGGATTGCGTTCCAGATTTTCAAGGGCGGCAAGCGAATTGATTCCTTCCCCTTCAACGCGGAAATTCCCCTCCCTGAATTCCGCCGTTACAATTCTGATCCCGCCGTTAAACGATGAAGCCAAAACCTGCAGGCAGCGGTACACCGGAGCGAAGCGTTGGGCGGCGGCGGCTGAATATTCGTTTTCCAGCGCCGCCAGCGTTTCAAGCTGTTCCGCTTCCTTTCTCGCCAGTTCCTCCCGTTCAAAGCGTTCCCGTCTTGCCGCTTCCGACACAAGATGTTTTTGTTCGGCCAGCCCCGCGCCAAAAATTATCGCGGCCGCCAGCAGGACCGCCGCGGCGAAAACCGCCGCGAGGCGTTTTCTCCGGTACGACGGAATCGCGGCCGGATAACAGGAAACATCAGAGCGTTTAAGCGGCGACAGAACGCGTTCCAGATTATCGCCCGCCAAAACATATACCGGTGTTTCGGCCGCGCCGAACATATCCACAATGTCTTTTTCAAGCTGAACTTCCGGCGGACACGCTTTCCGTTCCCGTACCGCGCTAAACGTTAAACTGCCGGAATCAAAGGCGAGGTATTCTATCCATTTTTCCGTCACCAGGGCCATTTCCCCCGCCGCCTTTCCGGAACCCGCGGCAATTTTTAACGCCGCCAGCGTCGAAAGACTCAACGGATCATTTTTACGGTCCGCTTCAAAATTCGTTTCAAAAACCAGGGCAAGCCAATGACCCGCGCGGCCGTTCTTTGCCATAACAAGCGTTTTGGCATCGATACTTTCCGGATACCAGCGCGCCAGTTCTTCCCGCGCCGCCCTGACGCGGGCCCTGCCGGACAGCGAAGGCAGTTCCAGCGTAAAAACGGAATACAGGCGGCGATCAACAAAATTTTCAGAACGCATTGATCAGCCTCCATTCAACAAGCCGGTATTTTTCGACGCGATTTTTCCCGCGTTCGGGAATCGCCGCAACAACGGCTTCCATTAAATAACGCCGCTCCGCGGGAAAACGGATACGCCAAAACGCCGTTTTGACGCCGAAGATCCGGTAAACGCCGTTCTCCGCGGGAAGGCCGATAATTTGTTTCAGTTCTTCGCCGTTGACCGGCCCTTCGGCAAGCCGCGCCTTCAGCGCCTCCGCCCTGTCTTCGGAAATACGCGCCGTTTTCAGCAGCGGTAAAAAGACCCCGGGATTGGCCGTGTTCACATTGATCCTGGAAAGCTCATTTACCAGCGGAAACAGGGCTTCCGGCTCCGGCGTTCCCCAGATAGAAGCAATCTTCCGGTACGCGAAAGTATCCCCGTCTTCTTTGCCGAGCCAGGCGTACGACGCCGTGCAGGCAAAACCGTCTTCACTCAGAAACGGTTTCCATGTTTCACGATCGCCTGTTAAACCACGCAGATTTCTCCACGCGATAAACGATGCAGCGCCGTCCCTGAAGAAAAATGTTTCGAACGCGGGAAACGCCAATTCCTCATCCCGCACAAAATCAAGCCTGACTCCGCTTGACACGTCTTCAAAAACAAGCCC
Source organism: Treponema sp. (assembly GCA_031283575.1). Taxonomy (GTDB): domain Bacteria; phylum Spirochaetota; class Spirochaetia; order Treponematales; family Breznakiellaceae; genus JAIRYT01. Next base: position 13,962 of record JAITBL010000097.1, read on the forward strand.
CCTGTGCCGCGCGCTTATCGCGAGCAGAACACTATTGCCGTAGTAGTCGGCGCCCTCTTCGATCAACGCGGACATTTCTTCCGTAATATCGCACAGTTCGGCAAAGGCCGCCTCGCGTTCCCTGAAATCAGCGGCGGCGCGCGATGCGAATTTTTGAACCGCCGCGGTACGCAGAAGGGAAGCGCCCGCCGCGAGAGACGCGGCAAGTATGAGCAGGAGCGCGGCTATTGCCTTCATGTTTCCTCCTTCACCGGCATAAAACCAAAACGCGCCCTGCATTCATAGTGTTTTTTCCCGACACGGTACCGAAAGACAAGCCCCCTGTTTTCACGGCGTTCAACAGTGAGCGCGTCCAGGCCCTTGTTCGCGGAGGAATATCCCGAAAGAATTTCCGCCGCGTCTACCGTAATTTTTTCCCAATAGGGAACGCGGATCGCCGCGGCGCGTTCCCGCAGATCCCCGTCCGCGCGCAATACGGTAAACGCCTCGTCCGCCGCTCCGGCTGTTTTCGCGATACTTTTTCCGAGCGTATAAAAGAAACCGGAAAAAACAAAAACCAGAATCAGTGACAAACTGATCGCCGTTACGGTTTCGGCAAGGGTGTATCCCGCTTCGGCGTTTTTCACGGCAATGCCTCCGCCGCCGCGTTGCGGTACATTATCTCGGCGTCCGCGGCGGCGCGCAATTTTCCTCCCGCTTTCGCGTTGACCGCCGCGGCGCAGGCCAGCGACGCGGCGCTGAGCGCAAGAACGGCAAGCGTTATCAAAGTACGCAGCAGGGTAAAACCGCTTTCAGCGTTCCCAGCTGCTGATGTCGCTTTCATTGCCGCTTCCTCCTTCTTTGCCGTCCTCACCGTACGAAAGAATCCCGTAGGGAAAACCCTCCGCGCCCGGGTTTCGGTAAACATAATCGTTGCCCCAGGGATCGGCCGGAGTTTTTTTGATCAGGTAGGGACCCGCCCAGCCTTCGCCGGCGCTTTCCGGTTTTGTCCAGAGCGCTTCGAGTCCTTCTTCTTCGCCCGGGTATCGTCCGCAGTCGATATAATAGGTTTCCAATGCCGCGGCAAAGGAATCGATCTGGCTTTTTGCCGCCGCAATCCGCGAACGGGGTATATTCCTTACCGCCGTATATCCGACGGTGCTGGAAAGTATCAGTACGATGGCGATCACAATAATCGTTTCCATAAAGGTCCAGCCCGCTTCCCTGTTTTTTTTGTTCACAAGGCGCCTCCGTAAAGTTCATAAAGCGGAATAACCAGATTGATCACCAAAACAAGAATGATGATTCCCGCCGCCAGTATCAAAACCGGTTCCGCCAGTCCCATAAGCGTTTCGCGCCGCCTCTCGGCTTCATCCTCAAAAAATTCCCGTATCCGCGAAAAAGTTGTTTCGACTTCTCCGGTGCTCTCGCCCACGCCAAGCCACGCGCCGACATAAGACGGAAAGAGGGGTTTGTCAAAAGCGGCGGCGATGCTTTCGCCCCGCCCTACGGCCGCTTCTGTTTCCAGAATTTCAGCGCGGTAAGCCCTGTTCCCCAGCGCCGCGCCCGAAACGCCGAGGGCTTCTTTCACATTCATTCCCGATTGGGCGCAGAGTTCCATGGCAAAAAAGAAGTCGCGGATATTTACCGCCGTAACAAAAGCGCCGGCAAAGGGAAGACGCAGGATCAGACGGTCGAAGAAATACGCCGCGCTTTCCGAAAAACGGTACAGGCAAAAAATGCCCGCGGCAAGAAAAACCAGCGCCGCAAGAACAAGCGCCAGAATCATGACCGAACGGTACATTCCGCCGACAGATTCTTCCGCCCGTCCCGCGCCAAAGGCGGTAAAAATTTCTTTCATGCGGGGCAGCACAAACACAAAGAGAGCGGCGCAAAGCGAAGCGGCCGCGAAAAGTACAAAAGCCGGATACGCCAAAGCGCCCTGAATTTTATGCCGTCCTTTTTGCTTTCGCCCCAGGTACACGGCAAGATGGCGGAACACGGCGGCGCTCGTTCCGGTAGCTTCGCCGATTTCGGCAAGCGCGCCGTACAGGGGCGGAAAAACGCCGCAGTCCTTAAGGGTTTCCGCAAAACTCCTTCCGCGCCGCAGTTCCCCGTGAATACGATCGCAGAGTCCGCGCAATGTTCCCTTTCCCATGTCGCGGCATAACCGCAAAGCGCGGTCGGCGGTTGTTCCCGATTCGAGCAGTTTTGCCATAAGGCCGGTAAACTGAAGGACCGCGCCGGCTTTTACGCGCATAAAATCTCCCGCTCAAGTTCCTCAAAGTCGGTTATACCGGCGGCATATTTTTCAAGGCCGTCGGTTTCCATGCTTCTAAAACCGCGTCCGGCGATACAGGAGCGCAGCGTTTCGGTATCGGCCCTGCGTTCTATCAAAGCCTCCAGTTCCCTGTCGCTTTTAAACACTTCGCCTACCACGGTCCTTCCCAGATAGCCGGTTCCGGCGCAGAGATCGCAGCCGTTTTTTTCGCGGCAGCGGTGCGCGTTTATCCCCTGCCGCCGGAGCAGCGGCGCGGCGCGTTTATCGGGTTTTACTTCGCGGCTGCAGCAGGGACAGAGTTTGCGGACTAGCCGCTGCGCCGCCGAACAGCGCAGCGATGAGGCGATAAGATACGGTTCCAGTCCCATATCAATGAGCCGCGGAATAACGCTGACACTGTCGTTGGTGTGCAGCGTCGAAAGGATAAGATGACCGGTCAGCGCCGCCCTCAGGGCCAGCTCGGCCGTCGCCTCGTCACGTATCTCGCCGACCATGATCACATCGGGGTCCTGGCGCAGTACGCGGCGGAGCATTCCGTCGAAACCCAGACTGATCGCTTCGTTGATCTGGATCTGGTTAATTCCGTCCTGCCTGAGTTCTACCGGATCCTCGATGGTGATGATCTTTCGTTCTTCCGCCGGCAGCGTCCGCAGCAGGGCGTGCAGGGTTGTTGTTTTTCCGCTGCCGGTCGGCCCCGAAACAAGCGCCAGGCCGTAGGGAAGGCGGGCGGCGTTCCGCAGCGCGTAAAGCTGTTCGGGGACAAAGCCAAGTTCATCCAGTTCCAGAGCGGCGCCGCGAAAAAGACGAAGGACGATTGATTCGCCCGACGAAGTGGGTACAATGGAAACCCTCAGGTCCAGCGCCGCGCCGTCAATGCTCACCGTCATGCGGCCGTCCTGGGGAAGCCGCTGTTCAAGGCTGTTCAGGCCCGACATAACCTTAATCCGGTTGGAAAGCTGCCTGAAAAGTGAAGCGGCGACAAGTTTGACAGGCCGCAGGACTCCGTCGATCCGGTAACGGATCTGCACGCCCTTTTCCAGCGCTTCAATGTGAATGTCCGACGCGCCCATTTTGATCGCGTCGATACACAGCGCGTTGATAATATTGATCACCGGCGCGTCTTCTTCGATATGCTCAAGGGCAAAAGATGAATCGCCTGTCTTCCCGCCGCCGTTAACGGAAGCTTCGCAGCCCAAAGTTCCCGCAAACGAGGCAAATTCGCTTTTGCCTATGTTCACAAAGGCTGTCTGTTTGGGCATATGGTACGCTTCGAGAAAGCGGAGCAGATCCCTTCCCGATCCTTCGACCACGCCTATGGTAACTTTGGTTTCGGTTTCGGATAATTTCATGCAGCAGCGGTGAAGCATAAAAGCTTTTTGATACTGTTCGCCGTAATCTGATTCAAAATGAAAATTTCTGAACTTTACCGCGTTTCCCCCGTTCCATCCGTTTCCCGCGCTTTCCGCGTTCAAAACCCTGTCCTCGCTCATAAAACACCTCCGTAACGTTTAAGATAGCTTTCGCATTTTTGGCCGGAATCTTCCGCCCCGGTCAAAGATGAATAAACATGCGGCACAAGATAGATCACCATTTCGGTGGTGACATCGGAAACCACCCGCTTTCGAAAAAGATAACCGAGCAGCGGAATATGTCCCAAAACAGGAAGTTTATTTTCCGATTCCGTTTTTTCGATCTGCATAAGGCCGCCGATGATGATCGGCGCTCCCGATCTGGTCCGCACCTGGGTGTTCACCGCCCGCTCGCTGGTAGGCGGCGGATTGGTAGAAGACAGCGCGGAAGCTTCATCCTGTTTGCTCACCTTCGCGTTTACCTTCATCGTGATCATGCCGTCGCCGCTTACCCACCCGTTCACCGTCAGCGACAGGCCCGAATTAATTTCGCGGGTAGTTCCCGTGTACAGCGGTTTTCCCGTTTCGGGATCCAGCGCGGCATCCAGATAACGGAACGTGTTGGTATTTTCGAATTTTATTTCCTGCCCCGAAAGGCCGTTTAATGTCGTGTCGGCAAGAACGCGGGCCCGATCTTCTCCAAGCTGCCAGTTAAGCTGGGCGGCAAAGTTTTGTCCCAGCGCCGAAATGATGTCAAAGTTTACGTTAAGAATGTTGGAAAAATTGCCGGCAATGTGTTCGGCGGAATTGACGGGATTTATGAAAAGCGAAGGATCCCAGGAGCTGTTGTGGCTTTTTTGATATTGAATCACGAGAATTTGATAGCGTATCTGCGGTTTCATCCGGTCAAGCAGGGCCAGCTCGGCGTCAAAAAGTTTTTTCCTTTCCGCGGTTCCCGTATAAAAAACCAGCGTCGGATCAAAGGTCGTTTTTAACTCGTCCGCCGATACCGAAGGCGGAAGACTCTTGAGCAGTTCCTCGCTGTTAATGTATTTAAGCCGTACCGCCGTTCCATCGCCGCTTTTGTCAACACGCGCAAGAAACTCCCTGAGTTCGCCGTCCAGCCTGTCGTTTACCTCGGCCAGCAGCGTTTTGCCGCCGGCAAAACTTTGCACGGCCTCGGCAAGATGTTTTGGCAGCAGCTTGATACATTCATCGGCTTTAATAAACTTGAGTTCATACGTTTCCTGCCTGAACGCCGCCTGACGTTCTTCGGCCATGCTTATAAACTCCTCAATCGGATCAAGTTCTTCGGCGGAACCGCTTAAATAAAGTGAATTGGTTTTGGGCTGTATCTTTACAAAAGATGAAGAGCCATACTCGGCGGGAAGCAGGGCGGCAATTTCCGGCGCGGAAAGGCGGCGCAGTTCTATCACCCGTACCTCCCTTAATTTTTTTAACACGTCACGCCGCTGGACCTCAAAAATATAGTAGATTCCGTCCTTTACCGTAAAATCGCTGTTCCCCTGTTCGCAGACCAGATGAAGGATCTCGTCAAAATTCTTTTCCGCAAAAGAAAGATTTTCCAGCGCCGTATCATTGCGCTGGAGGAGCGAATATTCGCGTCCCGCCGTCCTGAAAAGCAGCGCGATAACAGCGGAAAAATTCCCGCGGGGAATTTGCGCGGTATAGGTTTCGCCGTTTTTTCTGATTGACGACGAACTCAGCCTTGCCGCCGCGCCGCCGCTCCCCTCGATTTGACGGCGCAGATAAAAAGCGCCGTTTTCGTTCGACACGGAATATTCGGGATATTTTTTTACGGCCAGCTCCAGCACTTCCTGCAGGCTCTGTCCTTCAATAAAAAGGCTGATCTGCTGTTTGGGAAGCTGATCATATAAAATCGTGATCCCAAAATTTCTCGCGAGCGTTTTAAGCAGCGCCTCGATATCAACGTCTTCCGCGGCAAGATTCACCGCGTCTTTGCCGCCTTCCGCCCGGATCCGGGAAACATACCAGATGCCGCCGCGCTCCACCGCGTGAATGCGGCAGGCCTCGGTAAATTTCATCAGGGCGTCGCCAAACTCGCTGTCGCTGAAATGAAACGTCGCCGTACCGTTTACCGTTTCGTCGAGTATGACGCTGGTTCCGGCGCTGTCGGCCAGGGCAAGTAAAATGTCGGCAATGGAACGGCTTCGAAAATCCATCGAACGAATACGCTGGGCGTGCAGAGCGCCCGCGCAGAAGAACAGGCACAGGATCAACAACCCCGCCGCGGGCGGACGGGCCCCGCGAATACGCCGCTTCATAGAGGCAGCGCGCCTTCGGGCAGGAGCGAGGCGGCAACGGCGCCTATCAAAAGAAAGGGCGCAAACGGAATGCGGCGTTGTGCGTCCCAGCGAAAGAAAAGCGCTCCGGCGCCCCAGACGGCGAGCGCGCCCAGGCAGGCGGCAAGCAGGGCGGGAATAATTGCGAACGCGCCGTTAAAGTACGCCATGACGGCCGCGTATTTTACATCGCCAAAACCGATTCCTCCCTTGACGCGGTACAGCAGATAAAACGCGGCAAAGGTCAGGACCGCCGCCGGCAAACGGAACGCGGGGCGGCCTGCGGAAACGGACGGATTCTCCCGCGCGAAAATCAGTTCGCACAAAAACAGGGAAAGCGCAAGAAGAACAAGAAGCGGATCGGGTATGCGCGTTTCCCGTACATCAAAAACGGTGATGATGATCCCGAAGAAGCAAAATACGGCGAGGCGCGGATCGATAAACGTCAAATTCATACTCTTCCTTTTCCCCCAATCAATTACCAGGAGGCGAAGGAAGAGCGTTTTTGCTTGAGAAAAAACAGAAAAAAGTTATTATTTTTGCTGAAACAACCGCTTTAGGCGGATACGTTCCGCTGTTGGCGTTAAGCGCGGGCCCAGTCGCGAATCCGGCCGAGGGCCTCGTCAAGGAGAGGGGCGGGGCTGGCCGCGTTGATCCGCACAAAACCCGCGCCGCCCGCGCCGTAAAGGGAACCCGCGGTAAGCTTGACTTTTGCTTCCGCCTCGATGCGCCGCACGAGATCCGCGTCGCCTTTACAGCCCTTTCGCCCGATGAGGCCTTTCATATCCGCCCAGAGCAGATAGGTCCCCTGGGGTACGGGAGCGTGGACGCCGTCGATTTCGGCGCCGAGGAAACGCGCCGTTTTTTCCAGGTTCGCACGGACGCGGGCTTTAAGTTCGGCAAGCCACGGCGCTCCCCGGCGGTACACGGTCTCGACGGCGAGCTCGGCAAAGCAGTCGCTCTCGTGATGCGTTTCCCTGCGCAGTACGCGTTCAATCCTCGCGCGCAGGACCCCGTCGCGTATCACAAAGTGTGAAATATGCAGCCCGCCGAGGTTGAATGTTTTATTGGCGCCCGAGACGACAATGATCCGATCGCGGTACTCGTCAAAAGAAGCGGCGGACACAAATTCTTTTTGAAAGGCAAAGTCCATGTGAATTTCATCAGCCAGTATCATCAGATTGTGACGCGCGGCAATTTCGAAAAACGCGGCAAGTTCTTTCCCGCTCCAGACCCTGCCGCCCGGATTATGCGGCGAACAGAGTATCGCCACGGAAACCCTGATGCCGTCCGCCGCGGCCCCGCTCAGACACGCTTCGATTTCGGCGGCGTCAAAGGCAAAGGCCGCTTCTTTATCAGGATGAAGGGGAAGTTCGACAACTATCCGCCCGTTTCCCCGTATGATTTCGTAAAACGGCGTGTACACCGGCGTCATGACGAGGACCCCGTCTCCGGCGGCCGAAAATTCGCGTACGCCCATGCCCAGCGAAAGAACCGTGCCGGGACCGATGAGCGTTTCTTCCGGCTCTATGCCGGCGCCGTAACGCCGGTACCACTGCGCGATCGCTTCGTTGCTTGAAGGATTATGACGGGTATAACCGTAAAAGGGATGGGCCGCCCGCTTTTCCAGCGCTTCCCGCAATTCCGGCAGACAGGGAAAATCCATATCGGCGACCCACAGGGGAATAACGTCCTCGGCGACATTCGTCCACTTAAGCGCCCCCGCCCCGCGGCGGACGCCGGCCGCGGAAAGCCCGTCAAAGTCGTACATAATTCCTCCGTTACGGCTTAGCGTAATTTACGCGTCAGTGTATAAAAGCGCTCAAGCTGTTCGCGCGGACCTATTACCGTACGCGGCCCTTTCATCTGCAGGGGATAGGGATCGAGGTAGACAAGACGGTTCGCGCGGTAGCGCAGCACAACAAAAAGTCCCTTGTCGCCGCCGGGGGTATCTTCCATGTCGGCAAACACATAGTCCCCCAGCGACCAGAAAACGGGTTTGCCCCGGACCCACTCGAAGCCCTGCTCCACATGGGGATGACTGCCGACAAGAAGATCCGCGCCCGCTTCGACAAGGCGCGTATACAGGGCGCGGGTGGCGGCGTCGCTCTCGTCGCTGTATTCAACGCCCCCGTGAAACATCACGATGTCGAGCCCTTCCTCGTCATTTTCGCGGAGCCGCTTTTTCAGGGCCTCCTCGCCGCCGCGGGCCGCGAAAAGCATGCCGGCGCGCTTTGTATCCGCCGCGGCGCCGGCGCCGTCAAAGCCGCTCCGTTCGCGGGGAAAACTCGCTATACCATACACCCGTATCGCGCCGGACATTTGCGACGAAGTATACGCGGCGTTTGTTTCGTAAAAGCCCGCGGCCTCGGCAAGGGTACGGCCGGCCCCCAGCGGAAAGATACCCGCCGCCCTTAAATGATCGATGGTGTCAAGAAACGACGCTTCGCCAAAATCCATAACATGGTTGTTGGCGATAAGGGCGGCGTCCACGCCCGCCTCGCGCAAGGCGCGCGGCAGCCGCGGCGAAAACCGGAAAACATAGGCTTTTTGCGCGCCGTCGCCCCTATCGGAAATGACTCCTTCCAGATTGAGCAGGGCAAGGTCGGCGTTTTTAAGGAAAGGCGCGGTCCCGCCAAAAACTTCCTCACTTCCGCGCTCAAACAAAAGTTCCTGCGCGCCCCGCGCCATCATCGCGTCGCCCCCCGCGGCTATGGTGTAAAAGCGGGGCGGTTCCGCCCTTCCGCGTTCGTCAAGGAGCCGCTTTCCTTCCGCCTCGATAAAGGCGCGTTCCCGCCCGTTAAAGCGGCGCTTTGCCTCATAAAAGGGGCCTTCCGCCCTTACCAGGGGATAGCGGGGATCATCGGCGGAAAGGCCGTCGACTTTGACGGCAACAAAGGGCGGCGCCAGATCGGCAAGCGCGACAAGACGCGCGGCCGCGGCGGCCCGCAGGGTTACGCCGTCAAGCCCGTCGGCGGGGTGGACGGCGGGAACCATGCAGGCAAGTTTGGCCGGAATAAAAGCCCCGCCCTCGTCATAAATAACGGCGGCGGCGGCCTCCCAGCTTATCCAGCGTGTTTCCGTTACCGCCCGCGGCAAAGCGGACTGCGCCGCGGCCTTTCCGCAGGAAAGCGCGGACACAGCCAGGGCCGACGCAAGGAGCAGCGCCGCCGCTTTCATGCCGCCCTTCGGGGCGGAGAGATTCATCGGGGCAAAAACGCCGCGCTAATCCCCGAATAATCATTGTCGATTTTGAGCGAATCAAAAATCTGCGACATCTGCCCGCGGTGGTGGGTATTGTGGACCACAAGCTGGTGCAGCATAAACGAAAGCGGCGGGTTGCCGCCGTACCATTCTATTTTGAGGGGAAGGTCAAGATCGGCGTCGCTTAAGGCTTCGGCAAAGTTGACAAAGGCGGCGTCCGCCGTTTCCAGGCTGCCCTTAAAAGCCTTCCATTCGCCCTCGCTCATCGCGGCGTCGCCGGCGCGGGTAACGCCGTCCAGGGCGGCCAGGGCTTTAAGGGCGGCGGCGTTTTGCGCCACGACGGCTTTGAACATACCCAGGAAAAAACAGGTTCCGCCAAAAATATGGCGCAAAAGCCCCGAAAGGCTCTTGTAGTAACTGCCGCGGTCCTTTTCACGATCCTCACTGGAAAAGCCGTCAAGGATATCGTAAATCGTTTTATTCCCCGCCTGATTGTACTTTGCGTACATGACAAAAATTTCTTTCATGCTTTCCATCTCCTCCTGTTCCCTTTACTTTAAATACAACTCCCGCGGGATGTATTTGGTGTGCAGCAGTTCGTGGGCTTTGTGGCCGGTGGGTTCACCGAGGAATTCCCTGTACACCTGCTGTATAAAGGGATTCTGATGCGAACACCGAAGCTTGCTCTGCTCATCGTCCTGATAGATACCGGCGATACGCTGGGCGCGGATTTCATCGGTACAGCCGTAGGGCTGGCCGCCGCCGCCTATGCAGCCGCCGCGGCAGGCCATCACTTCCACAAAATGATACGGCGTTTCCCTGCCGGCCTCCCGCGCCGCGCGGATCTTGTCCAGCACCGCGGCGATGTTCCCCATCTGGTGGGCGACGGCAATGCGTATCTTCGTTCCGTTCTGGAAGTCCACTTCCGCTTCCTTGACGCCTTCAAGGCCGCGCACCGGTTTAAAGTTGACGTCGGCCAGTTCGTTCTTCGTCACCAGAAAATAGGCCGAACGAACCGCGGCTTCCATAACGCCGCCGGTAGCGCCGAATATGGTACCCGCGCCGGTATAGGGTCCCAGGGGATTATCCGCTTCTTCTTCGGGGAGATCCATAATCTGGATGCCCGCCTGTTTGATCATACGGGCAAGTTCCCGCGTGGTAATGGCGATGTCGACGTCCTGGTCATGACCGGCGCTCTTCATGTCGTCGTTGCGTTTGGTTTCCCACTTCTTCGCGGTACAGGGCATGACCGATACCGAGTAAACCTTGTCGGGATCGATCCCCGCCTTGCCGGCCCAGTACGCTTTGATCATCGCGCCCATCATCTGCTGCGGACTCTTTGCCGTGGAGAAGTTGGGAATCATATCCGAATAATACTTTTCCATATAATCGACCCACGCGGGACAGCAGCTTGTGATAAGGGGAATGTCGCCGCCCTTGGTCAGTCTGTTCAACAGCTCGGTGCCCTCTTCCATAATGGTAAGGTCGGCGGAAAAGTTGGTGTCGAACACCGTCTTGAAACCAAGACGGCGCAGGGCCGCGTAGATTTTTTTGGTAACGATGGTTCCCGGAGCAAAGCCGAATTCTTCGGCCAGCGCCACGCGGACCGCCGGAGCAATCTGAACCACGGCGTGTTTTTCGGGATCATGTATCGCCGTCCAGACCTTGACGGTATCGTCGCGCTCATAGATCGCGCCGACCGGACAGTGGGCCGCGCACTGGCCGCACTTGATACAGGGGCTTTCGCCCAGAGGAGCGTCGGCGGCGCTGGCAATACGGCCTTTGATACCGCGGCCAAGGAATTCCAGGGCCCAGACATTCTGCATTTCCTGACAGACTTTAACGCAGCGTCCGCAGCGTATACACTTTTCGGGGTTCAGCACGATGGACGGATTGGAGTCGTCGACGGGAAGGCCGTTCAGCACTTTGCGGTAAGGGCTTTCCCTGATGCCAAAGTCCGCCGCCACCGTTTGCAGTTCGCAGTTCCCGTTGCGGGGACACTGGAGACAATCGTTGGGGTGGTTGGACAGGATCAGCTCAACCACGGTACGGCGGGTCGCGATGATCTCGGCGTCATGGGTGATAACGTCCATGTTGTTTTCCGCAGGGGTGGTACAGGCGCGGGCCATACGGGGGGAACCGGGGCCGGCGGTACGGACTATGCAGAGCCCGCAGGAAGCCCAGGGCGGAAGATCCGGATTGTAACAGAGGGTGGGGATCTTGACGTTTACTTTTTCGGCGGCTTTGAGTATAGAGGTTCCCTCTTCAACTTCAACCGGCAAGCCATTTATCTTCAAATTAACCATACTATCTACTCCTGTTCCGGCGGCATTGTACCGCCATGTTAAATCGGAAGGGAAGCGCCGCTTCCCCATACTCCTAGATTCGGCGGCATTTTGCCGCCAAGTCAAATCGGAAGGGAAGCGCAGCTTCCCCATACTCCTTAGCGCTTTGAAATCGCGTTAAACTTGCAGGTCTTGAAGCACTCGCCGCACTTGAGACAGGCCGCCTGCTCGATCAGGTAGGGAGGCCGCTTCTTGTCTGGATACTTCGCGGCGTCGGCCTGTTTAATGCAGTTGCCCGGGCACTTTTTGGAACAGGCGCCGCAGCCAATACACTTTTCGGCGTCGATAATAAAGCGCACAAGGCTCTTGCACTTGCCGGCTTTGCACTTCTTGTCATGAATATGCTCCATATATTCATCCCTGAAATTCTTGACCGTCGACAGGGTCGGATTGGGCGCGGTCTGGCCCAAAGCGCAGAGCGACGCTTTTGCCATTGCCTTGCCGATGCTTTCGAGCTTGTCCAGGTCCGACTCCTCGCCGTTGCCCTTGGTGATCTTTTCGAGTATCCCCAAAAGCTGGGTGGTGCCGATACGGCAGGGCGAACATTTGCCGCAGCTTTCGTCAACGCAGAAGTCCATGTAGAAACGCGCTACGTCAACCACGCAGTCGTCTTCGTCCATGACGATCATGCCGCCCGAACCCATCATCGACCCGTTCTTGACGAGAGTATCAAAATCAATCGGCGTATCGAGGAAACGTTCGGTGAGGATGCCGCCCGAAGGACCGCCCGTCTGAACACCCTTGAACTTTTTGCCGTCCTTGATGCCGCCGCCGATTTCAAAAATGATCTCGCGCAGGGTGGTTCCCATGGGAACTTCCACGAGCCCCGAATTCTTGACCTTGCCGGTCAGGGCGAATACCTTGGTACCCTTGGATTTTTCGGTGCCGATTTTGGCAAGCCACGCGCCGCCTTTGGCGGTGATAACCGGAATATTGGCGAGAGTTTCCACATTGTTGATGATCGTGGGTTTTTGCCACAGACCCTTGTTCGCCGGAAACGGAGGCTTGGGTACCGGAGTACCGCGGTTCCCTTCGATGGATTTGATCAGGGCCGTTTCCTCGCCGCAGACAAAAGCGCCCGCGCCAAGGCGTATCTCGATGTCGAAGGCAAAGCCCGAACCGAGTATGTTATCGCCAAGAAGGCCGTAGTCCTGCGCCTGCTTGAGCGCGATCTTGAGGCGTTCAATGGCAAGGGGATATTCGGCGCGTATGTAGACAAAACCCTGGTGGGCGCCGATTGCCTTGCCGGCGGTGATCATGCCTTCTATCACCGAGTGGGGATCGCCTTCTATCGTGGAACGGTCCATATACGCGCCCGGGTCGCCTTCGTCGGCGTTACAGATCACGTACTTGATGTCGCCCGGGGCCTTGCGGGCAAAATCCCACTTCATCCAGGTGGGAAAACCCGCGCCGCCGCGGCCGCGCAGGCCCGAAACCTTCATTTCTTCTATTATCTGCTCCGGCGTCCATTCAAAAAGAACCTTTTCAAGTCCCGAATAACCTTCACGGGCAATGTATTCGTCGATGTTTTCCGGATTGATCACGCCGCAGTTACGGAGCACCACGCGGACCTGCTTCTGGTAGAACTGAATGTCCTCCACGGCGGTAACGCTCTTGTTTGCCGCTTCTTCCTTGTAGAGAAGCCGGGGAACCTCGCGTCCCTTGAGTATCTGCTCGGCGATAATCTCGTGGGCGTCTTCGGGTTTTACGCCGACATAGAACGATTCTTCGGGCAGAACCTTGACGATGGGTCCCTGCTCGCAAAAACCGAAACAACCGGTTTTAACAATTTGGACTTCGTTTTTAACCCCCAGCGCGTCGGCTTCTTTGATCAAAGCCTCGCAGATCTCCGCGCCCTTGTTGGACTCGCAGGCGGTACCGCCGCAGCATAAAATAAAGTGATTATAGGCCATGTCTGTCTCCCTACTTCATGATGTCGGCCGCGGGGCGGTCCAGGATGTGATTGTCGAGGAGTTCCCTGCCGACAAGGTGTTTGGTTACGATTTCCCTGGCCGTGGAGGCGTCCACTCTGCCGTAAATCACCGCGGGCATACCGGGAACAATTACCTCTACCGTGGGTTCGGAATGGCAAAGCCCCATGCAGCCGGTCTGTCGTACCAGTACCTGATCCACCAGCTTGTTTTCATCCAGTGAATTGATAAAGGCGTCGAGGGTCGTTTTCGCTCCCGCGGCGATACCGCAGGTTCCCATGCCTACAATTACCTGAATCTCCTTGCCTTCGGCGTCCCGCCTTTGCAGGTCCGTCTTTTTGGTTTCTCTGAGCTTGCGCAGCTCCTCCAGTGTCATTGCCATGTTTCTCTCCTATTTTCCGTCGTCTTCGTCTTCTTCAAATGATCTTAAATACTTTCCCAGCAGAGCCAGCGAGGACGCGTCTTCCAAATCCCCCAGCGCTTCTACCAGTTCGGTCTTTTTCACCTCATAATCGGCCTTTCGTCCGCCCCTGTCGAGGAAGCGCCGGACAATAATTTCCTGCGGCCCCATAAAAAGCAGTACCGTTCTGAAAAGCCCCGGAATGTCCCCCAGCGGGGGAGTATCCACGTTTGCCAAATCAAACCAGGCGCTGACCATAGTGCCGCGGCCCTTTTCGGACTTGATGTCCCAGCCGCCCCCCGACTGAATGGCGGTCTGAATAAGGAAGGGAATGCCCAGCCCCACCTTCCTTTCAGGGTGTTTAACCCCGTCGGTAACAAAAGGATCGATGGCCCGCTCAAGGCCGGTCTTGTCCATCCCCTTGCCGTTATCGGTAATGGTAAAGCGGAACTCTTCCGCCAGGCCCCCGCCGGCAGCCGCTTCCCGTCCGGTTTCCCTCAGTTCCAGTTCTACCTGGCCCGCCCCCGATTCCGCCGCGTTTTGGGTTATATCGGCAACGAGGTCGGCCAACGTAAAATGCATTTAATTCCGGTACTTTGCTATAATTTCCGGAAGCATGTCTTTGGTCAGCTTGCCGTAGGTATCGTTACCGACGGTAACAACCGGCGCCAGGCCGCAGCAGCCGACACAACGGACCGGATCGATGGAAAAAAGGCCGTCCTCGGTCACGCCGCCTTCGCCAATTCCCAAAAGGCCGCGGGCTTCCTCGATCAGGTCCTGGCCGCCCTTAAGGTAGCAGGCGGTCCCCAGACAAACGGAAATTTTATGCTTTCCGGGCTTGGTTGTCTTGAAAAAGTGGTAAAACGTGATGACCCCGTAGATACGCGCCAGGGGTATTCCCGTCAAAACCGACAGTTTTTCTGCCGCGGGCCGTGAAATAAAGCCAAAAGTCTCCTGAGTCTTGTGCAAAATCATGATCAGACTGC
>JAITBL010000176.1 GCA_031283575.1 Treponema sp.
GCGCATTCTTTCGCTTACCGAAAAACCCGCCCGCTTTCTTGCCACCATACAGGTCGGAATTACGCTGGCGGGTTTTTTGGGCAGCGCCTTTGCCGCCGATAATTTTTCGGACAAACTCAGTTCGGCTTTATCCCAATCGGGCCTCAAGGCGCCCGTTGAGCTAATCAATACGGTGTCGCTGGTGGTGATCACGATCATACTTTCGTTTTTTACGCTCGTGCTGGGCGAACTGGTTCCCAAACGCATCGCCATGCGCAAAGCGGAACAACTCGCCTTTTCCCTTTCATCGCTGATCCTCGTCATCTCCCGCATCTTCGCGCCGGTCGTTTGGCTTCTTACCCGAAGTACCAACGGCATACTGCGGCTTTTCGGCGTTGATCCCGAAGCGGAAGAAAACGCGGTAACCGAAGAGGAAATCCGCCTGCTTGTGGACGCGGGCAGCAAGCGCGGTTTCATCGCGGCCGGTGAAAAAGAGATCATTCACAACGTGTTTGAATTTAACGACAAGACCGCGGGCGAAGTGATGATTCACCGCAAGGACGCGAGCATTTTATGGCTTAAAGAAAGCGACGACGAGTGGGAAAAAACGATTGTCGAAAACCGGCACAGCTTTTATCCGGTCTGCGGCGAAAGCGTTGACGACGTGCGGGGAATACTCAGCGCCCGCGATTACCTTGCCCTAAAAGAACGCGGCCGCGCGGCGGCCCTGGAAAAGGCGCTGCGGGCCGCGTGGTTTGTTCCCGATACGGTCAGGACCAACATACTCTTTCGCAAGATGAAGGCTTCGCGCCGTCACTTTGCCGTGGTGGTGGACGAGTACGGCAGCATGGACGGCATCATCACGATGAATGATTTGCTGGAAGAACTGGTCGGCGATATAGCCGAAAGCGACGACAAACAGGAATCGCCGGCCATAGTGCGCCTGGGCCCCAAACTGTGGCGTGTCAGCGGCTCCGCTTCCCTCGACAAACTGTCGCGTGAAACCGGCGTTGCCATCGGGGAAGAGAACTATGACACCTTCGGCGGCCTGGTGTTTACCCTGCTCGGCCGCATTCCCGGAGACGGCGAGCGGCCCGAACTGGAGTACCGGACCGGTTCCGGCGACGACGCGATCCGGTTCCGCATCAGCGTTCTCGCGATCAAGGAGCACCGTCTGGAAGCGGCGCTCCTTCAGATTGCAGTTTAAAACGTTTCATGCTATGCTGGCGAATAGAGCGCAAGAGCTTGTAAACGGAGGGGAAATGCTTGAGGGACGAAGCCTCATAGAACCCGGCGATTTTAGCCTGGAAGAGATGAACGCGCTTTTTTCCCTGGCCGAAAAAATCGAAACCGGTAAAAATTTTCTTCGTGAATCCTGCCGGGGGCGGCTTTTGGCCAGCCTTTTTTTTGAGCCCAGTACCCGTACGCGCCTGTCCTTTGAGGCGGCCATGCTCCGTTTGGGCGGAAGCTGTCTGGGCTTTGCCGAACCCGGTTCCAGTTCCGCCGCCAAGGGCGAAAGCCTTTCGGACACGATACGTACCGTTTCCTGTTATGCCGACGTCATCGTGATGCGGAACCCCAAGGAAGGCGCCGCCCTGCTTGCTTCGCGGGTTGCCTCCGTGCCGGTGATTAACGCGGGCGACGGCGGCCACCATCATCCGACCCAAACGCTTACCGACCTCCTGACGATAAAGCGGCTGCGCGGCGCGCTGGGCGGTTTTACCATAGGTTTCTGCGGCGACCTCAAGTTCGGCCGTACCGTTCATTCACTGGCAAAAACATTGGCGCGCTATCAGGGAATCAAACAGATTTTTATTTCCCCGCCCGAGCTGACCGTGCCGAACTACATTACCAAAGGCGTGCTCGAAAAAGAAGGGATACCCTATCAGGAAGCGGAAAAGCTTGAGGATGTCATAAGCAGCCTTGACGTACTCTACATGACGCGGGTCCAGCGGGAACGTTTTTTTAACGAAGAAGACTATATCAGGCTCAAGGATTTTTACGTGCTTACCCGCGAAAAAATGGAGGCGGCGAAACAGGACATGATCGTCCTTCACCCGCTGCCCCGCGTAAACGAAATTGCCGCCGAAGTTGACGCTGATCCAAGGGCGGTGTATTTTGAACAGGCCCGCTACGGCATGTATATACGCATGGCCCTGCTTGCCTCGATTTTGGGAGCCGCGCCATGCTGAATGTGGACCAGATTAAAAACGGTATCGTTATCGATCATATCAAGGCAAGCCAGGGAGTACGTATTTTTAACTGGCTTGGCCTGGGCAAAGCGCCCTATAACGTCGCCTTTGTGGTCAACGCCAATTCAAACCGCATGGGCCGCAAGGATATTATTAAAATCGACAATACCATCGAGATAAATTTTGACATTCTTGGCCTCATTGATCCCAACATCACCGTGAACATTATCGAGAACGGACGGATTACCGAAAAAATAAAACTGCAGCTCCCCGAAAAAGTGCAGGACATCCTTATCTGCAAAAACCCCCGCTGCATTACCAGTACCGAAAAAATTCCCCACATCTTTCATCTCGATGACCGCGCACAGGAAAGCTACCGCTGTGAATACTGCGACGAACTGCGCGGCGCCGCCGACTTTCGCTAGC
>JAITBL010000198.1 GCA_031283575.1 Treponema sp.
AGGCCCAGCTCAAGAAAGACGCCTTCGTTTTTAAGATAGTAAAACT
The DNA here is from genome assembly GCA_031283575.1 of Treponema sp. Taxonomy (GTDB): domain Bacteria; phylum Spirochaetota; class Spirochaetia; order Treponematales; family Breznakiellaceae; genus JAIRYT01. Next base: position 47 of record JAITBL010000198.1, read on the forward strand.
TGACGCCGGAAACTTTCGTTCCCGCGTCAAAGTCGATGATGTCAAGGTCCTGGCCGAGCTTGACATGATCGGCGCATTCAAAATCAAACTTTGCCGGTTCCCCGACCCGCTTCACTTCGAGGTTGTCTTTGTCCTCTTTTCCCACCGGCGCTTCGGGGTGGGCCATATTGGGAATGCGCCGCGCCTCGCTGTCAAGATCCGCCTCGATTTTGGCAAGAGCTTCTTCGGCGCCGGCAATGGCTTCTTTTAACTTTTTGCCTTCCTCGACAAGGCGGCTCCGTTCTTCGTTCGTGTTTTTGCCTTTCATCGCGGCGGCGTTGGCGTTACGTTTTTGCTGCAGGCCCTGAAGCGAAGTCGTCAGCGCGGTACGTTCGCCGAAAAGATCAGCCACCCTGCCGGCGTCGGCCTTCATATAACGGTCGGCGATATTTTTTTTGACCGCCTCAAGATTCTCGACGATAAAACGGTAATCCAGCATGATTCAGTGTATCCGTAAAAGAGCCGCCGGACAAGGGCCGCATGGCCCCGCCGTTGAGTCCGTTTTGGTAAACCATGACTGTCTTGCGAATTCAATTTTTGCGTGTTAGGCTTAATATTCTACGGCGATTTGAAAATTGCCGCAGATTCCGGTTATAATTGTTTGCGGCAGCGAATGAAACAATTCATTGTCCGACAAACCCAAATCTACGGAGTATACGTGCGAAATTTGGTCAGGCTGGTACTCTTTTTAATCATCTCGTTTGCCGGAATTCTCGTGGCGGCGGGTTTCGCGGGACTTTTACAGAGCTGGATCAACGCGGCCGTCAGTTTTCCCCCCGCCGAGGGGGCTTTTTCGGGCAAATTGAGCGGCATTTTGGCCGCCGCCCTGCCCGCGGCTTTCTACCTTACCCTGCTTTTGGGGCTTTCCTATTCCTCGCGCAGGAATATGGCTTATCCCGCAGCCTTTTGCACGATGTTTGTCCTTATCCTGGCTCTGAGTTTTACCGTTTCCTTCGGAATGGAGCGGCTTTCACGGCTTGGCGTTTCGGTTCCGTTCAGGGCGCCCCGGATAAAGCTGGGTGAAAGCGGCTTTATCCTGCGTCTTACTCCCGATACCCGTTACGTCAACGGAACCCGGACGGTTTTTCTTACCAGCCCGGGCGGCGAAAACGGTCCCCGCGCGGTTTCGGCGGGTTCGTCCGCGCTTTACTACCAGGAAAGCGGCGGATCGCACCAAAGCGTCAGGCTGCCCTTTCAGGAAGAAAACAGCCCCTTCCTTACGGGCATTTCCGGCGACCTTGACAAGAGCGCGCGGTATTTTGCCGCCTGGTTTGAAGCGGGGCCGGCGGCCTTTGCCGTCTACGCCGGTTCCCTTGCGGCCCTGCTCCTTTCGCTGGGCTGTCTTACCAACATCAGTTTTTGGTCACTGGCAAATCTTTTCTTTGGGGCGCTGGCGTTTCGGGGGGCGCTGGCGCTGGAAGCTTTTCTTAATACCGAAGACATCCATAATCTGCTTGCCGCTTTTGCGGGCGGCATACTGCCCGATTCCCTCATCAGTCCCTGTATTTTCGGCGCGCTGGCCGTTCTGATCCTTCTCTATTCACTCCTCGTCTATCTTGCGCGGGGAAGGCGTTCTCATGGCTAAACGCAAGCGGGGCGAGGCGGGTTTTACAACGCCCATCGTGGTCCTCTTTTTTTACTCGCTGGGAGGCCTTGCGATCATCTGCGCTTTCCGTTATTTTGTGCCCGGCCGGATTGAGCCGCTGGAATACTATGCCCTTGCCTGGCGCTTTGGCGCGGGCCTTATCGACTTTATCACGCTCTTTCCCGCCATTGCCCTTTCCGCCCTGGTCATTCCTTTCGGCCTCAAGGAACACCCGGGCGGCGGTTACGCGGGAACCACTTTTGTCGGAGACCGCGGCTTTTCCCCGCGGTTTCTCCAGTATATCACCTGGCCGGTGATCAGCGCCGCCTGCGCCGCCGCCGCCTATGCGCTGCTTTTTTTTCTTGTCCTGCCTTTAACGCTGGATTCCCGTACCGCCATGGAAGAGCGGGCCGAACTCTATCAGCAGGCAAAGGCGAAAGCGGAACGGCTTGTCTCCGAAAAAAGCTGGGCCGAAACTTCGGAATTTCTCGAAATCTGTGACGCTATTTGGCCTCACAGTCCCGAAATCGAACGGCTTAAAAAGGGAATCTCCGAATTCCTTACCGCGTCAAAAACTTCTCTTGATGAACCGCGCGGCACAGCCGCGGATTCGGTTTGGCTCGGCCTTCCCGGCGATCCGGTAAACTCCGCCGACGCGCTGGCCCTTGCGCGCGAGGCGTTTGACAAAGAGCGTTATTACGACGCGCACTGGCTTGCCGTTTTGGCGGAACGGCTCGCGCGGCCGGGCGCGGCGGAAATAAGCGCGGCCCGTTCCATCGCCTCCCAGGCCTGGGACAAAATCGCCGCCCTCGCGCCCAACGCCCATGAACAGGAGCGCTTCCGCCTCTACCGGCTCAAGCGTGACGGTTACGAAGCCATGCTCGCCGGAGACTGGATCAGCGCCTATTATACTTTCCAGGAATTGATTACCGTTTCCCGGGCGGAATCGTTCCCGCGCGATCCCGATGTGGAAAATTATTTTGAGGCGAGCAAACAGGGCGTTGCCTCGCTGGCCTTTTTTATCGATGAACTGGATCTTGCCCTTGGCAGCGTTCAGACGGGACCGGTTTTTTCGTTTCCCCTTGCCGAAAACAGCGGCAGACTGGTTCTGCGTTTCGCTTCCATGGCGGCGCTTCCCCATCACAGCTACGCCTGGAACGGGGAAATACTTGCCGCCGATTCCTCGGGCGCGCTGCTCTACAGGGTAAGCGCTCCCTACTGCAAGATCATTCCCCTGAGCGAGCCGCCTGAAATGAATCCGCAAGAGCCGGTTCAGGACGGTGAAACGTCAGACACCGCTGAAAACGCTCCGGTAGAAAAAACCGTTTTGCTGCTGCGGGCGCTTGATCGCGGCGACAGGGAGCGCCGCTTCGATCCGCTTTGGTCCGGCGCCGCAACAGAATTCCGCGATCCCCTGCCCGGCGGAACCCAGATCACCATCGACATCAGTTACGAAGATTTTCTGCTGCTGTCGCGTCTCAAACGGGGCGCCGGGGCGCTGCACCTGCGGGAACTTTTCAGCGCCGAAAAAAAATTCGGAAAGTACGGTTACCTTCCCGAAGTGTTCCGCGCCGAGCTGTTCCGCCGTCTGGGCGAATGTACCTTCTTTCTGCCCATGACGGTACTGGCCCTGCTCCTCGGCTGGCGTTTCAGGTCCCGGAAAAAACCCCGCTATGTTTACGTTCCCATGCTGGGCATACTGCCGCTCGTATTTTCCGGCATTACGCTTTTTTTCAGGATCATCATCAACAATTTTTCGATATGGCTTTCCCTTTCGATGGAATTTACTGCGGCGCTCATCTGCCTTGTCGCCGGCGCCGCCGCGGCTTTTATCTTGGCGCTGGCGCTTCTTGCCGCCCAACACGGCTAGTAAACGGCGTATGAACTTTCGCTTTAGAAAACTGACCCTTGCAGGGATTATCGCCGGCGCCGCCGCGGGTTACCTTTTGGGAATAGCCGGCGCGGTTATCGGCGCGCTGCTCGGCTATTTTTTAAGCGAACTCTTTTCGCAGCTGGGAAGCGACAGGGCGGCGCTGAAGTATTTCGAAAATCCGGGGCCTTCCTCGTTTTACGAAGGGGAACCCGGACTCGCCGCTTTTTGCGCCCTGGGTGTTTTTCTTATGTCGAAAGCGTCCCCCAGGGCGCTTGCCGATGAGGCCGCCGCGGCCCGTATCGCGGGCGGGGCGGTATCGGTATTTCCCCGGGGCAAAGCTGTCGGCCTATTGGCCGAATCCTTCTGCCGCCTCGCCTTTACCAGGGCGGCCGTCCTTAACCCCGACATTTTGTGCGAAAGCCTTGCCGCGCGGCGGCGCGGCGCGGAGGACCTTCCCCTGTTGGCGGCGGAACTTTCTTTCATGGCCATGGGACGGGCCGCCCAGCAGGAGGCGTCCTATATCCGGCAGTTTCTCGACCCCGGTTACCGGCCGCCGATTCCCGCCGCGGTTGATGATCCCTGGAAGGTACTCGGCATTCCCGAGGGGTCGAGCCGCGAGGAAGCAAAGTCCGCCTTTCGCGGCCTGGCGCTGATGTTTCACCCCGACAACCAGACGGGCCTGAGCGCCGAAGAAAACGAAAAAATGAGCGACTCTTTTATCAAAATCCGCGAAGCGTACCACGAACTTATGCGCATACTGCCCCGCACTTAAACCCCGCATCGCGCCCAGGCCCCGCTCCGGTTACACTTCGCTTCGGCTACGGCATTCTGTGGTATTCTTTGTTCATCTTATCATTCCAGTCTATTACTGCCAATAAGTATTTCTCCCCGTTAAATACAACACAATCAAAAAGATCGGGGTAACGTTCAATGGTTTGAGATGCATATATGTCCCCCGTTTCTTTTAGCTGTGAAATATTAGTCCATTTCTTGACACACGAATAAATATCATCGTAGTTTTCTGTAATATCGCTAACACTCTCCAGATTGTGACCGGTAATATAACTTAATAAATCTAATTTAATACGTCTGGAATAACCATACCTCTCGGAAATATATATTCCAAAATCTCCGACCCTGCTTACAAGTATTCGCCCTTTGAGTTTTCTATTGACCCGCTCGAGCCTTAGTTTTCCATTATTTACCAGATCGATCTCAATACAAAATTCCAGTATTTCTTTGTCATATAATATCTTTGCCTCTTCTACATTTTGATTTGATTGTATCATTTTCGGCACTTCGACTAATGCGTTGGCATATATCTTGCTAAGATAAAAAAAATATAAAGTTACTGTCAGGAGAGGAAAGATAACGATGATGAGAATTATAATAATTATAATCTTTATTCTACGCGTCATGGCAACAGCTCCGACCCGTCATCTTTCGCAGGTTCGAAGATTCGCCCCAAGGCTCCCCCGCGAACCGGTGAGCGGGTTTTTGGTATGTACCCCACGAACGGGATCAAATCGGCGTCCATGTTTCCAGCATTCCCCCAAGGCATTATAGGCATAGATTGCGCGGGTTTGCAAGTTCGGTACGGAGGTGGCACGGTATAATCGGCGCGTACGCGGGGGTGCGGATTCCCGGGATCCGGCCCGGCTGCGAATGAACCCCGCCCAAAGCGCCTTTACCTTCACCCCGCTCCGCGTTACAGTAAGGCATGAGCCATTATCTGGTGGAAGGCGGCGTTCCCATTAACGG
>JAITBL010000004.1 GCA_031283575.1 Treponema sp.
CCATGACGCGCGAAAAGATCGATTTTATCAACAACTGGGAAGCGGAAAATTACCGTTCTAAATTAAGCGAAGGGAAAGAGGCGATATAGGGGTTAGCAGGAAGCTTTGCTTCCTTTCGATTAACATGGCGGCAAAATGCCGCCGAAAAAGGGGTTAACAGGAAGCTTCGCTTCCTTTCGATTAACATGGCGGCAAAATGCCGCCGAAAAAGAGGGTTAACAGTAAGCGAAGCTTCCTTTCGATTAACGTTGGCGGCAAAATGCCGCCGAAAAAGAGGTTACTATATGAAGACCGGAATCGGCGAAGAAAAAATTAACGAGGCCTATGAGATCGCCAAGGAAGCTTATTCCCGTTTTGGCGTTTCTACCGACAAGGCAATCGGGAAGGCCCTTGCCATACCTGTCTCGATTCACTGCTGGCAGGGAGATGACGTGGTGGGCTTTGAGGGCGCCGAAATCCTTTCGGGCGGCGGCCTGCTTACCACCGGCAACTATCCGGGCCGCGCGCGAAACGGCGACGAACTGCGCGGGGACGCGGAGTTAGCTTTTTCGCTGATTCCCGGCAAAAAGCGTTTTAATCTTCACGCGATTTACGCCGAAACGGACGGCGAAAAAATAAGCCGTGACGCGATAGAACCGGATCATTTTTCCAAATGGATGAGCTGGTCAAAGAAAAAGAAAATTCCCCTGGATTTTAACCCCACGGTATTTGCCCACCCCATGGCGGACTCGGGTTATACCCTGGCCAGCGCGGACCCGAATATCCGCGCTTTCTGGATCCGCCACTGTAAAGCGGCGCGCAAAATCGCCAGCGCCTTTGGAAAAAACCAGGGCTGCCCCGCGGTGAACGATCTCTGGATTGCCGACGGTTCCAAAGATTATCCCGCGGACCGTCTGGGTCCGCGGCGGCGGCTTAACGGCGCGCTCGACGAAATTTTCGATATCAAGTATCCGGCCGAAACAATTACCGACACGGTTGAATGTAAACTCTTCGGCATAGGAAGCGAAGCCTATGTCGTGGGTTCCCATGAATTCTATATGGGCTACGCCGCAAAAAAGCAAATCAAACTCTGCCTTGACACGGGGCACTTCCATCCCACCGAAACCATTGCCGACAAGATCAGCGCCATGCTCCTCTTTGTGCCGGGGTTGCTTGTGCATTTTAGCCGTGGCCTCCGCTGGGATTCGGATCATGTGACAACCTTCTCCGACGAAATGCGCGACGCGTGCCGTGAAATTGTCCGATCCGGCGCCCTTGACAAAATCGACATCGCGCTTGATTACTTTGACGCTTCGATTAACCGCATTGCCGCCTGGACCATAGGCGCGAGGAACCTTCGCAAGGCGCTGCTCGAAGCGCTGCTGGAACCAACCCGCCTGATCGTTGACGCCGAAAAATACGGCAGAAACCACGAGCGCCTTGCTCTTATGGAAGAATGTAAAACCCTGCCCTTCTCCGCCGTCTGGGATTACCTGTGCCTTAAATCAAAAGCGCCGGTCAGCGCGGAATGGCTTACCCTGGTGAATGCATACGAGGAAAAAGTTTTGCGCAAACGCCAGTAGGCTGCAAGGGTTAAAAGGTCTGATTCGCAGGCGGCCCGCCGCTCTGCCATTACGGAAACCGGCGGGCTGTTGATGTCAGTGCAGCATGTTCTGGCCGCCGGTTACCGGAACGGCCTGACCGGTTTCGTAGTCCTGTTCGATAATGTAGTAAATCGCCCGCATCACATCGGCGCCCTCGCAGCCCCGCTTCATGGGAACTTTTTTTTCGTAAAAGGCGCGGACATCGGCCGTGGTACGCGCCCCCGGAACCTTGCCCGCCTGGAGATACTGGACGAAAAGACCCTTTTCCGGATCGGACCAGAGGGGGCCGTTCAGAAAGTTTCCCGGGCAGATCGAGTTTACTTTAATGTTGTGCGCCACCAGCTCCAGGGCAAAACTTTCGGTAAGCCCGATGCCGCCGAACTTAGCCCCCGCGTAAGCCCCGTTTTTATTGGAGCCTTCAAGTCCGCTCTTTGAATTGATTTGAATGATGTCGGTCTTCCAGGCGGGCGCGGTTAAATGCTGCAGGGCCAAAAGACGGCTTGCGAATTTGGCGATGATAAAATAACCGAAATAGTTTACTTCGGTCGTGAACCTGAACGATTTAAGCTCCTGATCCATAACGCTTCCCGCCTGAAGCACTCCCGCGTTGCTGATGCAGAGGTCAAGGCCGCCGGCTGTTTCGGCGATGGTGTTAAAAAGCGTTTCGGCGGAATCTTCGCTGGTAACATCAAGCGAGGCCGCTATGGCGGCGGTTCTTCCCAGCGCTTTGTTTATTTTTTTTGCCAGCGTTTCGGCGCCCTTTATGTTCAAGTCGGCGATGAATACCAGAGCGCCCGACGCGGCAAGGCCCAGTACAATCTGTTCACCAAAACCCTGCGCGCCGCCGGTAACCAGGGCGATGCGGTTTCTGACCACGTCGCGGCGGTTTTGCGCGGAAAGCCCTGCGGGAATGATTTCTTCCGCCGCGTCCCGAGAAGGTATCGGCTCTTCGATAAAGGAATCGTCCCTGCTTTCCGCGCGCCTGCGGGCCGCGTCGATGTCACGGTCGATCCAGAAAACGCCGAGGTTTTCGCCGCCCCGCGTCAGGGCTATGCACGACGGCTGTTTTTTCAGCGGTTCCGGCCGCACGGCATCGGCGCCCGACGGCGCGCTCTCGAATTCCCAGGCGGCGTACGCTTCGCCCATGGTTTTGGCGGCGGCTTCCGCTTCGCTGTTAAAGCCGTTGTCCGCACCTTCCGCGTCGTTTTTTTCAAACGCCGCCGCCAGATCGATGGTGAGCGCACCGGCGGGAACGCTCCCCGCTCCGGTAACGACAACGCGGGGCGCGTTTACCGCGTGCATGCAAAGACCCCGCACCAGAGGGGCAAGGATCGAAGGGGAAATGCTGTTCATCATGATCACTCCAGGATTTTTTCCGCAAGCGCCGCGGCGGATTCTTCCGGCCGCCGCAGGTTCAACGATTTTCCCAGTGCGGCATATTTTGCGAGCCGTTCAGGAAGGGATAAAGTTGCCAAGGGATTATCAGTATCGAATAATCCCCTGCGCTTGTCAAGAGACGCAAGGCGCTCGTGCGCAATCAGGGCCCAGGTAGTGTCCACCAAATGCCTGCACGACGGCAAAAGCACCTCGGGACAATTAAACGACTGGCGGCTCGAGTTAATGTCAACGCCGGAAATTTCCATAAAACCAAAGTCCGCGCAGTACCTTTGTATGCGACGCAATTGTTCGGCGGTATTGCGCGGCGGCATGTAGGTTACCGCTTTGTAGCCGATGCGTTTTATTTCTTCCATTAGTTCGCCCAAAAAATCGTCCTCAAATTTTTCGGCCTTCTTGTCGCCGGTGGGACTCTCTCCCACGTCGCCCAAATAGGCATAAGAAGGAATGGCGCCGATCGACAGGGCAAAGTCGACGGCCCGCTGAGCGGGAATACATTCGTTTTCATCGGGCTGGATAAAAAAGCGGGGAAGAAAACCCGTCTTGAGTACGCCGAGCAAATCGTAGAGGTAATGGGGATTTGCCGCGTCGTCCAGCAGTTTTTCCATTTTCGCGTCAGCGACAATGCCAAGGCTTTTTGCGAGCCCTTCGCGGAGCGTGCTTCCCCGTCCGTAGCGCGCGGCAAGTTTTTCCGCCGCCGCCGCCATCAGGTGGCGCTCGGTAATTTCGCCGCCGCGGGCAAACTGGCTTGCCCCGGCAATGTCCGTCTCGAAGTCGATAAGCGGCAGTCCCGCTTCGGCGAGCAGGACGTTGGCCGCTTCCGTCATGGTTCTGGTCCGCTCGAGGCGCACGGTACGGATTGGTTTAAGGAAGGCCGATGTTTTTTCGTACGCGGCGGAAGGGACTCCCTGTACGGTCATGTAAACGAGGCCCTCTGAATCGGGGTTGTTGATCTTGCGTAAAGCGAACGGGGCGGGTTTTCCCGAAGCGTCCTTTTTAAAACTTACCCGTATTTCAAAACCGCAGCAGCCGCCCATGCCCAGCTCCGCGCAGGCGGCGATCATTTCGGGGGCGGCGGCGAGGGAATCGTGGTCCACCGATCCGGCCGCCTCAAGTCCCGCTTCGCGCGCTTTGAGCGCCGCCATCGCGGGCGTATAGGGGCTAAAGCTGTAGATCGTGTGAACGTGGTTGTTGATTTCGCCGGAACCGCTTATGGGCGGCGCGGCGCTTTTCGCAGCCAGTTTTTTGAGCGCGGCAAGCCGTTCTTCGCCGGCCGCGTGGAGATTATTTATGGTTTCCGTCATTGATCATAAGTATAACAGAGAAGCCGTCTTGTTTCTATACCTGCGCGGCGCAGCGCTTGCTCCCGAAGTG
>JAITBL010000180.1 GCA_031283575.1 Treponema sp.
CGGCGCGGCAGTGCCGGAAATCTTCGGCGTGGTGGGACTCCCTTTCCTCAACTTCGGCAAGGTCCTCGCGCCCACGCCGGTTACTACGCTGATCAACTATGAGGGCGAGTGAGGCGCCGTGCGATTGACAAAGTTCCGCCGTATTGTTAAATTGACCCCGAATACCGCATTCCCCGGTTGTGTAATGGTAGCACGGCAGACTCTGGATCTGCTTGTGGGGGTTCGAATCCTCCCTGGGGAAAACGCCAAGTTTTGCCGGATGTGAAATTAGGCGATCTTTTGGAAAATTGAAAGTCCGCCGATGATGGAAAGTATTATAATTTCCTTGCAGAACGGGCCACCGCTCAACAACACTTGAGATACCGCGCGGAGGCTCATTAGAATAGGCCTGAGCCGCCTTGACAAAGCTCCACGGTATTGTTAGGCTGTCTTTGTTCCCCTGTTGTGCGGCGGATTCCGATCTGCCGGTGAGTTTGTCGGGCATTGCCTAATTCTTTGTCCGGCAAACAGGTACAATTGGAATCTCCGGCAATTTGAAATTGCTAGAGAGCATTTAACTATCGGCCCCTTCGTCTATCGGTTAGGACATGAGATTCTCAATCTTAAAAGAGGGGTTCGATCCCCCTAGGGGCTAAAATTTCATTCACTATAATCTAATATCCTGCCCGCCGGCCCGCGTTGTTGGTTGACCGCAGTTCAAAAACCGCCGTATAGTATAAGATATGGAAAGTTCCGGGAATTTTGGCAGGCTGGTTGAGGATCTCAGCGTACAAGAGCGCTCCAGACTGCTGGAAAAACTTACCGGACAATCAAATTTACCCCAAACGCCCCTTTACGAGGAACAAAAAGAAGAACCGGCTTTCAAGCTGGAAGCCCGCTATCAGAGCCTTCCCTGGTATCAACGGCTGTGGTTTTACATCCTCAGTTTTTTTAACAGCCGCACGCCGGTAAAATTGTACGAAGATCATGTCATGGCCCGGGTGGCGGCCGCGCTGGAAGAAAAATTTCCGGGATTGTATAATTTCCAGAAGGATCTGCTTCTTCCCAAATTTCAGCAGCATCTTGTCAACATAAAGGACGGTTCACGCTTTTTTTATTCGGCCCTGGACGCGAGCCTTAACCGCGACAAGGGCGGGCTTTTTGTTTTTTTGGGATCGCTGGAGATGCCGGCCATCCACCAGCTTGTCGAAACCGATACGGACCCTGCCGCCCTGACGGAATTCTACAAGGATCTCAGCGAGGGTGAACTGCGCCTTAAATCTCACCGCGCCCTGGAAGACGCCCTTGCGGGAATCACCGAGGAACAGCGCGCGAAGATGTATTACAGCGCCCGATCCCTGTACTGCCTCAAACAGCTTTCATCGTTTCTCTTTGACCGCATGATCAATTCGTTTTTTTATGATTCAACCTGTCAGGGAAATATTTGCCCCGCGGCGTCGGCGCGGGATCAGCTGTTGGTACTCAACAATATTCTGGTCTCGATGAAGGAACCGCCGCCCATGAGCCTTCTGGAATCGCTGTTCATTTATGTACTCATGGATCGCACCGGAGAGCAGGGCTTCGACATGCAGCAGGAAATGCGCAAGCTTCTCGTTCAGGCGGAAGCTTCGATTGGGGCAATCCGCGATTTTAACCGCGAGGTGCCGCTGACGCAGCTTTTGCGCTGCATGTCCCGCAATATGGGAATTAGTCCGCAGAACATAGGCGGCGGCGAAGATTGGTTTGCCGTGTTCAGGGAACACTGGAAAGCCCGCGTAGATGAGCGTTTTAGCGAGTTTGTCAAAACCCGCCGCCAAAAGGAATTGCAGAATTCGTTCCGGTATTTTCTCAAGGGAACCAGTCTTAAACTGCTCGAGAATATGTACAGCGAGACGAACGCTTCCGGCATGGAGGTAAGGGGCAATTTCAGCCTTTCTTTTTTGCAGACATTTTATACCGTTGTTTTTATGGGGGATATCAACAAGGTTCTTCGCCCCATTTTAATTGACGGTGATTTTATCCGCAAGGAAAACCGCGCCGAATTTACCGAATGTTATAATAATCTGATTAAACTGGAAGATGTTATTCGTCATTATGACCGCGATATTTCTCCGCCGGGAGATTACGGCAAGCGTTACTATCAGGCAAAATCCGAAATGACAAGCCTTCCGGTAAAGCGGCGAAAGATTCAGCTTGTTATGGAAGAAGCTTCCCGCGACGCGAAGCGCATCCTTGAGCAGACGCGCGAAGCGATTTCGGGAATGATCAGAATTCTTGGCGGCATTTTACGGAAGAGCGTCGACGGAAAATACGATACCCTTACCAACTTTTCCGTTGTGGCCGGCGCGCGGGTGGATCTGTTTAACGACGGAGTCACCGAATCGATCAATCAGTTCCGCAAGGCCCTTCAGCTTCTGGATGAAGTTGACGCAATGGAAGCGGCCCGATGAGCGCCGCCGCGCTGTATCCCTTTACGCTGAATTTTTCGTCCGCGCGCAGCGCTGCGTTTTTTCCGTTTATGTTTGACGGCAAAGAAGCGGACGCGGGCGGAACGCTGCCGGCTCCTTCCTGCGTTATTTCCGCGCGGGAAGCGGGGGACATGCGTTTTAATCCCGCGGCGGAAAATCCCGCGCGCGAACGGTTTTTTAGTTCGCTGGGAATGGATCCCGCAAAAGTCTACAGCCTTTCGCAGGTTCATTCCCTGGATGTTTTCGCTGTTGACGCGGCCGCGTCTCCCGCCGCTTTTACGCGTGAAGGGGACGGCATGGTTTGCGGGAACGATTCCGTTTTTCTCGCCGTCACCGTAGCGGACTGTCTGCCGGTGTTTTTGCTGGATACGGAATCCGGAGCTTTTGCCGCCCTCCATTCCGGTTGGCGGGGAACGGGCATTGTAAACCGCGCCCTTGCGCTCATGGCCGCGCGTTATCGTACCCGCGCCCTTGCGGTAGCGGCGGTACTGGGCCCCTGCATACAGGGCTGCTGCTACCGCGTTGACGAAGCGCGTTTCCGCGCCTTCGGGGCGGAGTTCGGCGCGGCGCGGCGCGGAGAAGAAGACTCAGGTCCGGCGGCCGTGCGGCGCGGCGGCGCGTACTTTCTCGACATGCGGGCGGCCAACATCCGTCTGCTTGCCGCGGCGGGGGTGCGGAACATCGCGTACTGCAAAGACTGTACCTTTGAGGACGGGCGCCTCGGCTCCTACCGCCGCGAAGGCGCGGAAAACTATACCCGCATGGTCTCGGCCGCGGGGTACTTCGGGCCTGCCGCCATGCGGGTTTCTTCTATGCCGCCCCTTTGAAAGAATAGCCCCTTTGCAGTGAGGAATGTCATGTATGAAAAAGACGGCGTAGTATACCTGAAGATCAAAAGGTAAAATGAAGAATATGCTAATTCCTTGCAGGGTAAAGAATAACAAACATGGAAAAATCAAGCAAACATAAAAAAAGCCCCCGCAGGGGCATTGGGCGATACAAGAATCGAACTTGTGACCCCCAGCGTGTCATACTGGTGCTCTAACCAACTGAGCTAACCGCCCTCATTCCGTCCCGTAAGGTTGACAGGTCTTCGCGATTTTGTCAACCGATTGCGCCGCCCCAGGCAAAAACCGCCCGCAGCCTTGCGCTTGAAGGGGAATTATGAGTAAAATAGAAAGAGAGAAATGATTCTCCCGCCGCAGAGCGGCACTGCGAATAAAAAGCAACCCGAGGAGGAAGCTGTATGTCCGATAGTAATCCCTATGAAAGCCCCCAAAACGAGGCGAATGCCGTCAGTACCGGCGCCGACCGCGTTATAACCGAAAAGATGATCCTGTACCTCAAAAGCGCCGCGCCCTGGACGCGCTTTTTGGGTATCATAGGCTTTATCGGGTGCGGATTTATGGCCGCAGGAGCCATTGGAACGCTGGTCGGTCTTAACATAACGCCCATTCCGGGAATGGAAAACACGGCCATCTCTTCGGTCATGTTCATTTACCTGCTGGGCGTCGGAGCGCTGTTCTTTTTTCCCAGCCTGTTCAAATTCCGTTTTGGAAAAAAAGTACAGAGCTATCTTAAAACCGATGACCCCCAGGATCTTGAGGAAGCGTTCCGTTACAACAAGTCCCTGTGGAAGTTTACCGGCATTCTCTACATTATCGCCCTTGGCCTTTTTGTCCTGTCCCTGCTGATAATGCTGATTACAGGTATCGCCGCGCTTGCCATGTTGTAATGGCGCCGGAAAAAACCGATACTTCCATCTCTGTAGAGACGCCCGAAGGCATACTCTATTCCCTGTATCCCGCGGGACCTTTGATCCGCGCCTGCGCCTACGGTATCGATGTGATCTGCCAGTGGGTTCTCATCCTGGGTTTTTCCATCGCGTACCGCGTTATTTTGGAAGAGGCCGCCGGCATATGGGTCCTTCTGCTTGTTCAGTTTGTGATGAACTGGTTCTATCAGGCGCTCTGGGAATATTTCGGCGGCGGCCAGACGCCGGGGAAGCGGCTGCTGGGCATTCGCGTGGTGATGGAAAACGGCTCGCCGCTCAGTCCGGGGGCGGCGCTGATGCGGAATCTGCTTTCGTTTGCCGATACTTTTCTGGGGCTGTACCTGATCGCGTTTGTCTCGATGGCCGCGTCGGACGGGTTTCGCCGTTTGGGAGATTGGGCGGCGGGAACCCTGGTCATTCACACCTGGAAATCGCGGGCGCCCGAACGGCGGGAATCGCTGGACTGGCTGGCAAAACTGGTTCCGGTTAACGCGGGGCAGCTTCTCTCGTACGAAGAAAAGCAGGGCATCCTGATGTTCGCGCGCCGTTACGCGCATCTGGGTCCCGCCCGCGCCGGCGAAATTGCCCGCGTTCTTGCCGAGGCCCTTGGCTTTACTGAAAGGCCGGACGCGGAGGCGGCGGATTACGCGAAGGCCGCGGCGGGGGAGGTAAGCGCCGCGAATTCCCCCGCCGCGGCGGGAACAGGCGCGGCCGCTTACCTCCTCGGTATGGCGCGGAATTTTGCGGGGATACAGTGACGCAGCAGAGTTTTATACGGAAGCGCCAGGAGGACTGGCAGGAACTGGAAAAAATTATCGCCGGCGGCGCTTCCCGCCTGCGAAAGCGGGCGGCGTGGTTTCCCCTCGCGTTCCGCCGGATCAGCGGGGATCTTAACACCGCCCAGAGCCACGGTTTTGATCCTTCGCTTATCGACCGGCTCAACAATCTTACCATGGAAGGAAACCAGCTTCTCTACGGGCGGGAACCGCTTTCCGCCGCGGGTTTTATCAATCTGCTGTTCCGCCGTTTTCCCCGCGCGGTGCGGAAACACTGGCGGAGTTTTTGGGCCTGTTTTTTTATTTTTTTCGGGCTGGCCCTTTTGAGCGCCCTGATCTGCGTTCGCTTTCCTGACTTTGTGTACGAATTTATGTCCAGGCGCGACACTGTTTCTCTCGAAGAAATGTACAATCCCCAGGCGGCGCATTTTCTCGAACCGCGTAATGTAAAAGGCGACGCCGATATGTTCGGTTATTACATCTACAACAATATTTCCATCGCCTTTCGATCCTTTGGCGGAGGCGTTATCGCGGGCATAGGCAGCCTTTTTATTCTTGCCTTTAACGGTATTTTTGTCGGCGTCGCCGCGGCCCATATCATCAATTCAGGCTATGCCGAAACATTTTTTTCGTTTACCTCGGGTCATTCCGCTTTTGAGCTGACGGCCCTGGTTCTTTTCGCCCAGGGGGGATTGCTCCTTGGTTTCAGGCTTTTCTTTACGCGGGGACTTTCGCGGGGCGCCTCGATCCGCGAAGCGGGAAAGACGGCGCTGCCCATTATCGGGGGAGGGGCGTTTATGCTCGTTATCGCCGCGGTTATCGAAGCCTTCTGGTCGAGCCGCCACGAAATTCCTCCCCCGTTTCACTTTGCCTTCGGCGCCGTCATGGTGTTTTTGGTAAGCCTGTGGCTGTTCCGCGCGGGGAGAAAATCGTGAATACGCCGGCGGTGATCCTGCGGCGGCGCAGCGGCTGGGAAGCGGCGGATCTGGGCATGCTGCTGTGGCGGCGGAATTTTTTGACCATCGCGTTGTTTTTGGGCCTGCCCCTGGGACTGTGCTTTGCCCTGCTCTTTTTTGTTCCGGCGGATTATGCCCTTATTGCCGCCGTCGTGATCTGGGTCCTCAAACCCCTCTTCGACCGTTTCGTGTTGCAGGTTGTCTCGGTACGTTTTTTCGGGGCGGAAGCGCCGAAACGCCGCGTCTTCAAAGGACTGGGCAGGACCCTGCGAACCGGCCTTGCCGGCGATCTGCTCTGGCGGCGTTTTTCGCCGTTCCGTTCGGCCCGCATGCCCCTGCGGGTGCTGGAAAAACTTGCCGGCCCCGTTTTCCGCCGCCGCAGGGAACAGCTTGACGCGAACGGCCTTGAATTCGGCATTGCCGTAACGGCGCTTTGCCTTTTGATCAAGAGCGTCCTTGCGTACGGTTCGCTGGCATTTATAGCCGTGTTTCTCGAAATTAACGCCCCGGGATTTATCAGCGGCAATTTTGTCGATATGGCGCAGCAGATGAATGAAGTTCCCGCGTTTATTATCATCACGTTCATAACCGAATTACTCGGCGAGTCCGTGTATGTCTGTATGGGTTTTGGCGTTTATATCAACAGCCGCGTCGAAACCGAAGGGTGGGATCTGGAACTGCTCTTTAAACAGTTGGGCGAAAAACGGAAAACAAAAAGAGTCGCGGGCGTTTCCCGCGCCGCCCTGGTTTTGGTGATGTTTTTCTTTTTTGTACCGGCGCTCTCCCATGGTGAAGAAGAAACGCCCAAACCGGCCGTTGCCGCAGGGGTCGAAGCCGGCGTCTACGAGATCCCCCCTGCGGGAGCGGCGGAAAGAAAAGCCTTTGACGAAGCGCTGTCTTCAAAAGATTTTGGAAGCGCAAAACAAAGCTGGAAAATTCAGTTTAGAAGGGGGATTTCTTCCCGTCTTCGTCCTAGATTTGATTTTAAATTTCAAAATCTTCCCCCGCTCGGCGAAGCCCTGGGTTTGATTCTGCGGGGCGCCATTATTGCCGCCCTGGCGGCGGCCGCTGTTTTTGCGGGCCGCCTTCTGCTGCGCCGCCTTCCTTCGCGGACGCGGGAGCGGGCGGCGATTCGCCGTGTTGGCGCCGCGCCGCCGGTACCGGCGGCCCTGCTTGCCGAAGCTCAGGCGCTCCATGAGCGGGGCCGCGTACGCGAAGGCTGGGCCCATTGCCTGCGGGCTTTTCTCGCGCTTTTTGCCGCCCGGGGTTTTGATACGGGCGGGGAAACCACCGAGTACGAAGCCCTTGAGCGCCTGCGCCGGGGCGTTCACGGCGCTTTGCCCGGCGCGCCCGCGCTTTTTGAAAATTTTCTTAAACGCTGGATTCCGTTTGCCTACGGCGGTAAAACGCCTTCCGGCGAAAGTTTTGCCGCAAGCGTGTCCGACTGCAAAAAACTTCTTGAGACGGAGCTTTTATTTTGAGGGGCCGTACGGCGATCATCATCGTTTTACTCATCATCGTTATCGTGGGCGCCTTCTGTTATACCCGTCTCGAAATTGTACCCACAACCCGCTGGGTCGATCCCTCCCGCCGCGCGCGCGACGATGTTTTCCTTGGCTTAAAGCGTACGCTCGGCGCTCTCGGCATTCCCTGGCGGGAAGCGGTAAAGAGCCCGCGGCGTTTCGGGGAAAAATCCGCCGATGCAGGGACCCTGGCGGCTTCGGCCGAGCAAAGCGTTTTTATTCAGGCTTCCGCTTTTAACTGGGAACAGGCGGGCGATCTGATCATTCCCTGGGTTGAACGGGGCGGCGCCCTCTTTATCGCGGTGGATACCGCCGACTGGGATCTGGAACAAATGCTCAAAAGCCTTGGCGTGGAATGGTATGACAGATATTCCCCTTCGCCGCCCGAAGAAGCGGAAAACGAAGCGGCCGTTGAAAAAAAAGATTCCGGCGTCACGTTTGACAACAGGTTCGGCTTTCGCATAACGGAACAAAAGGCGGATCGTATTTCCGTGCTCCGGCATTTTGGCGCGATCAGACTCGTTATCCTGTATAAGGGAAGGGGAAGCATCGCCCTGAGCGGCAGTCCCTATTTTCTTTATCCGTATAATTTAAAAGAGGAAAAAAACGCGGCGCTGGCGGCGGATCTGCTGATCGCTCCCGCCCGAAAGTCCGGTCTTCTTTTTTTTGTTGACATTGGGGAAGAACAGCATTTTTTCGGCTCGCTGGCGGAGCGCGGTGATATTCGTCCGCTTGGCGTTTCCCTGCTGCTGCTGATAATCCTGGGCTTTTGGATGACGCTTCCGCGCTTTGGCCGTTATAAAGCGCTTCCCCAATTGCCGGGAAGGCCGCTGGCGGAGCGCTTCCGCGCCGAGGGCCGTTTTTTTGAAAAATACGGCGCCCTGGAAAATTACGCGCTGATCTACCGGCAGGAATATGAACAGTTGTGTAAACGCAGGGGCGTTGAGAGCGAAGCGATTCCCTTCCCCCAAAAATTTGACCGGAAAGCTTTTGCGCGTTACCGGAACAGCATACTCGCAAAAATGACCCCGCCGCAGAGCAGCGGGATATTAAACCCGCAGACGGAATAAAGGAGCTGCCATGAATACCTATACTGTCGAAAGCGCCGCTGAAAAACTCGCGCTGGTAAAAAGCGAAATAGGCAAGGCTTTTATCGGCCAGGAGGATCTGGTCGATAAGCTGCTGATCACCCTTATTGCCGGCGGGCATATTTTGGTGGAAGGCGTGCCGGGCCTGGGGAAAACGCTGCTCGTCCGCGCGGCCGCCAGGGCTTCCGGCGGCGATTCGCGGCGGGTTCAGTTTACCCCCGACCTTATGCCCAGCGACATTACCGGCTCGGTAGTGCTTGATACCGCCTCGGGAAATTTTATCACCAAGAAAGGGCCGGTGTTCACCCATTTTTTTATTGCCGATGAAATTAACCGCGCGCCGGCAAAAACCCAGGCGAGCCTGTTCGAGGCCATGCAGGAATACCAGGTAAGTCTTGACGGAGTAAGCCATGCCCTGCCGCGGCCTTTTATGGTTCTCGCGACGGAAAACCCGCTGGAACACGAGGGTACCTATCCCCTGCCCGACGCGCAAAAAGATCGTTTTCTTCTCAAGGCCATGGCGCGGTATCCGCCTGCCGAAGAAGAAAAAGATATGGTGCGCCGCGTGCTCGCCGGCGGTACCGGCGCGGAGCTTTCCATAGAAGCGGTCGAAACCGTCATGAGTCCCCGTGACTTTGAAGCGCTGCAAAAACTTGCCGCAACGCTGCGCTGCGACGAACAGGTGATCGATTACGCGGTGCGCCTCTGCGCGGCGACGCGGTCTATTCCCGCGGTAGAGTGCGGGGCCGGCCCCCGGGGAAGCCTTGCCCTGATACGCTGCGCCCGTTCCCTGGCCCTGCTCGGGGGCAGGGATTTTATCATACCCGACGACATCAAGGCCCTGGCGGTTCCGGCTCTTGCCCACAGACTCACCCTCTCGGCCGAGGGTGAGCTTGAGGGCCTTACGGAAACGCGGGTGATCGAAAGCATACTTGCCGGTGTCGAGGCGCCCCGCACATGAGGCCCGGCCGGACCCTGTTCATCGCCGCCGCGGCGTGGTTTCTGCTCGGAACCGCCGCGTTCTTTTCGGATACCGCGCTGCTTGTCTGGATCATCGGCGGCGCGGCGGTGTTACCCCTGATCGTTCTCGATTTTGCGGCGCTGCTCTGTTTAACCGATCCCCTGCGCCTGACCCGCCGCGTTTCACCAACACTGGCGCTGGGGCAGCCGGCAAGCGTTACAATCACCCTCCTCCGCAGCGACGCGGGCGCGGCAAAAAACACCGGCGGGGGTTTTATTCGAAGCCGCTCCCTGGAATTATTCGACATTTATCCCGACGGCATGGAAACCGGCGATATGCCGCTGCGGATCAGGGGCCGCGCTCTTGCCCGCGGAGAGCGGCTTGAGTGCGAATACCGCGTTGTTCCCGTCGAGCGCGGTCCCTGGGAATTTCCGCGCATTGAAGCGCTGCTCGCCTCGCCCTTGGGATGCTGGCGGCGGCGGGTGACGCATAACGTCTCTTCCACGGGGGCGACGTTTCCCGACTTTAAAAAACTCGCCGGCAGCAACATCGCCGGATCGCTGGAACTGACGGGAATCAAGGAAGTGCGGAAGCGCGGCCAGGGCATGGAGTTTATGGGCCTGCGCGAATACCAGAAGGGTGATTCGGTCAAGGCCGTTGACTGGCGGGCCACGGGAAGGCGCAGCAAATTTATCGTGCGGGAATACCAGGAGGAACAGGATCAACAGCTTCTCTTTCTTCTTGATTCGGGATACCGTCTGTACCGTCAGGAAAACGATGGCGAGGCGGGACGGCCCCGCACCCAGTTTGATTCCGCCCTTGAGTCGGCGATGCTGCTTTCCTGGGTCGCCCTGAAACACGGCGACGGCGTCGCCCTGGGATGCTTCGGCGCCGAAGAGCGCTGGCTTCCGCCCCGCAAGGGAATGAGCGCCCTGCCGGCTTTGATGCGCAGCCTCTACGATGTCAAAAGCGCCCCCGTACCGTCCAGTCTTTTTTCGGCGCTGGAGAGCGCGCTCGCCCGTCTTAAGCGGCGTACCTTCATCATCATGATCAGCAATTTTCGCGAAGAAGACGAAGAGTCGCTTTCCTGGATACTTAAACGCATAGAACGGCGGCACCTGCTCCTCCTCGTGAGTCTGCGGGAACGGGAAGCGGAAGAATTGGCCAGGGCCGAAACGGACGATCCTTTGCAGTCGGCGGCGGCCTTTGCCTATCTTTACACGCGGCGCAGGCTCTACAAAAAATGGGAACACCTGGGGCTGTTGACGCTGGAGTCTTCCGCCGGCAAACTTTCTTCGGCTCTTGTCAACCGCTATCTGGAAGTAAAGCGCTCCGGGCGCTTATAATAAACGGTATGAAGTTTATGGTAATAGGTTCCGGCGGGCGCGAGCACGCCATGATCTGGAAGCTCGGCCAATCAAAAAATGTCGGGAAGATCTACGCCGCCCCGGGAAACGGGGGAAGTTCCGGCGAAAAAAAATGCGAAAATGTTGATCTGTTTGGGCGTGAAAGCGCGGAAGAAGAAATCCAGGAAGCGCTGATACGTTACGCGATCAAAGAATCCGTTGACCTTACCATCGTCGGTCCCGAAGCGCCTCTGGCGGCGGGCATTGTCGATCGTTTCCGCGCGGCGGGCCTGAATATTTTGGGCCCCGACAGCCGCGGCGCGGCGCTCGAAGCAAGCAAAGCCTACGCGAAATCTTTTATGGAAAAGTACGGCGTCCGCGCGGCAAAATCCCTGACTTTTACCGGCTGCGGGGAAGCGCTGGAAGCGGTGCGCGCCCACTTTAACGCCCCGGGGGGAACAAAGCCGCCGCCGCTGGTGATCAAGGCCGACGGTCTTGCCGCCGGCAAGGGCGTGATAATTTCCGCAAGCGAGGCCGCCGCGAAAAAGGCGGTGCGTTCTTTTATGGAAGACGGCGCGCTGGGCGGCGCGGGCAAAGTTCTTGTGCTCGAAGAATTTCTTGAAGGCCGCGAAGTGTCGGTGCTCGCCGCGGTAAGCGCCGGCCCTTCGGTGAAGAAAGGCGGCGCGATTATTCCGTTTGTGGGCGCCCGCGATCACAAGCGCCGTTTCGAAGGTGACGAGGGTCCCAACACCGGCGGCATGGGCGCCGTCGCGCCGGTTCCCGATTTTTCCGCCGCCGCTCAAAACGATTTTTACGAAGCGATTTTAACGCCCACGCTCAGGGGAATAAATGCGGAAGGTTTTGACTACCGGGGCTTTATTTTCTTTGGCCTTATGATCCACGGCAGCGAATGTAAACTGCTTGAATACAACGTGCGCCTTGGCGATCCGGAAACCCAGGCGCTGCTGCCCTTGATGGAATCCGACTTCGCTCTGCTCTGCACGGCGATTCTTGACGGTTCCCTGGAGCGCTTTCCCCTGGCCTGGAAACCGGGCGCGGTCTGCGCTCCGGTGGCGGTGGCCGGCGGCTACCCCGGCGAGTACCGCAAGGGCGATCCGATTGCTTTTAACGAAACCGCCTTTGCCAAAACGGGGGCGCTTTTCTTCGCGGCGGGGGCGGCGCGCAGTCCCGGCGGCGCAGCCGGTTCGGGACTGCGTACCGCTGGCGGCCGCGTTTTCACCGTTTCCGCCTATGGCGCCGGCGCGGCGGAAGCGCGGGAAAAGGCCTACGCGGCGCTCAAGGCGATCAGCTTTGACGGCATGGCCTGCCGCCGCGACATAGGCGCGGTGTTTTTAAAACCATGACGGAAGATCCCCTGATATGGCAGCTTGTGCTGCAGGCCGCGCTTATCGCGGTAAACGCCGTTTTTGCCTGCGCCGAAATCGCCCTGCTTTCGATTAACAGCGCCCGCCTTGAAAAATCCGCCGCGTCGGGCAGCCGCCGCGCGCGGCGCAT